>NZ_JBFUAY010000179.1:0-9493 GCF_056406015.1 Rhizobium sp. P1_E1
GGTCAGGTCGACTGCACCGGACCGCGCTCATCCTACGACGAGAGCAAAAGGTGCACGGAGTCGCTGCTATTCGAGATGCAGCGTACCCAAGGGCTCGACGTCAAGGTCGTCCGCCCCTTCAACATCTATGGTCCCCGGACACGCTCCGACGATGGGCGCGCGGTCTCCAATTTCATCACCCAGGCCCTTTCGGGCCGCCCGATTACCGTGTTCGGCGACGGCCTTCAGTCACGCAGCTGGGGCTATGTCGATGACGTTGTCGATGGTTTCGCACGATATTTCTGGATAAATGAAACCGACTATAAGGGGCCCCTGAACGTCGGCAATGATCGCGAGATTTCGGTTCTCGAGGTCGCCCAATATGTCTCCAAACTCGTCGGCGGCGTGCCGATCGTCTTCGAGCCGTCACCGCCGCAGGACCCCACGAACAGACGGCCGGACCTGACCAATGCGCACTATGTCATGCCCGAGTGGTCGTGCAAAATCACCTACGAACAGGGCGTGGCGATGACGCTCGATTGGTTCAGGGACCAAATGAAGGCGCACGCGGCCGAATAAACCACGATGACTTTCGAGACTCGCGTCCTGGATGCAGGTGGCGTATGTTCACGGTGCGATTGAGAGAGTAATGATGCGAGAACCAATTCCGTCCGATCTGAAGGATATAAGTTTTCCCATACCGATTCACTATCTCGATCTCGCCACCTCTCACCTCGCCGATTCGCCCCCGGTCTCCGATGGGCTCGTGGTCTTTCTGTCGGATGGTCTTCCCGTAGGACAAGCCTATATCGAAAGGCCCGAGGCGGCGGCGGCACTCGCTGAGCGTGTCGTGCGGCCCGAGACGCTCGAGCATGCGCGTCAAGTCGCGCAAACCCCTGTGGGCAACCGTGACGTCAGCATTCTGATTTGCACAAAGGACCGGCCGGAGGAACTACGCCGTTGCCTGGCCTYGATCCCCAAACAGTCGCTCAGCCCCGTCGAGATCATCGTGGTGGATAATGCCTCTGCAGGCGAGGCAACGCGTCGCGTGGTCGAGGAATCGGGCGCAACCTATGTCCGTGAAGATCGAGTCGGGCTGGATTATGCGCGCAATGCGGCGGTTCGTGCGGCAAGAACCGAATTCGTCGCGTTTACGGACGATGACGTCGTCCTCCATGAGCGATGGCTGGAGAACCTGATGAAGGGGTTCGATCTGCCGGAGATCGCCTGCGTCACCGGGTTGGTCCTTCCCGGAGAACTCGCAACGCCTGCGCAGTTTATCTTCGAAAAGCATTGGGGTTTCGGCCGGGGCTATCTGCGGCAGGATTTCAATCAGGACTTCTATACCAGGGATGCACGTTACGGCGCTCCGGTCTGGACGATAGGAGCCGGCGCAAGTCAGGCCATCCGCCGCAAGGTCTTCGACGAGATCGGCCTGTTCGACGTCCGCCTGGACATGGGCGCTGCCGGATGCTCAGGCGATTCCGAATACTGGAACCGGCTCCTCCATCATGGTCATGTCTGCCGCTACGAGCCGACGGCGGTCGCCTGGCACTTTCATCGCAAGGATATGAAGGGGCTCGCCAAACAAATCTACCAATATATGAGTGGCCATGTCGCAGCCCTGCTGGTCCAGTATCAGAACACAGGAAATAACGCCAATCTGCGGCGCATCCTGCTCTCGTTTCCGAAATATTACGCCGGAAGGCTCCGAAGACGGCTTCGCAAAGGCACGACGTCGCACGACGTCTTCCTGAAGCAGGAGATGCTCGGAAGCGTAAATGGCGCTCTCTACGTTCTGCGGCGATGGAAGAGGCCCGCATGGTGATCGCCGCAACGCCTGACATTTCATTCCTCATCCCGGCCTACAATGCAGCCGATACGCTAGCCGAATGTCTTGCCAGCCTGCAGCAGCAGTCGCGATCGAACTGGCAGGCCGTCGTTGTCGATGACGGCTCGACCGACCGCACCTGGGAGGTTCTCGAGAGCATCGCAAACACGGACAGCCGCATTCTCCCCGCCCGTCAGCCGAATGCTGGTGCGGCCGCGGCGCGAAATCACGCCGCAAGACTGGCAGCCGCGCCCCTGCTCTGCATGCTGGATGCCGACGACTGGCTGGATCCGACCTTCATCGAAAACATGCAGCCAGTGGCGGAGAATTCATCTCCAGCAGTTATCGCCTATTGCGCCTTCCGCCGCGTCGCCCCGGACGGCAGGCTTATGCAGGTAGAACAACCTCCCATCTTGACGGGAGACGTCGCCAAGCGTGAGTTCTCCTCTTTTTGTGCACTCGCCATCCATACGGTTGTCTTTCCCAGAAGCCTTTTTGAGCTAGTGGGAGGCATGGATGAGACCTTGCAGACCTGCGAGGACTGGGATCTCTGGCTTCGCATGGCCTTTTCCGGCGCCGAATTTCGTCGCGTCGACCAATGCCTCGCTTTCTATCGCATGAAGGTGGACTCGCTCTCCGGCGATCCGACCAAAATGGTGCGTGACGCCATTCGCGTGACATCGAAGGCGCAAGCGCTGCAGACGCAGCAAGGCTTGTCGGCCGAGGGGCCGGACACAGGCTGGATCACGCCCCCCGTCAGCCAGCTGCGCATGTTCGCCTGGGTCGTGTCGGCCGGGCTCGACCCGAAGGTGGATATTGCAGCCCTTGCAGCGCTTCTGCCTGAAATGCCGGACGCTGGGGGCTACGAAAACTTTCTTGCCGGTGTAATCCTGCATGGCCTGCAGACCGGGCTCTCTATGGATCGCGCCGACGATCTCGTTGATGTGCTCGACAAATGGCGGCCGGCGTTCCTTTTGCTCATCCAGCTGATTGAGAAAAATTCCTTACCCGGCACTGGGCGCAAGATCATTGAGGCCGTGTCTTGGCACATATCCGCCGCAAACCCTTTGCGATCATTCGCGCTTGGCAATGTCCAAGTGGTCAGTGCCGCGCTCGAAACGCTTTCGCGAATCCCCAAGGCCGAGCCAGCCGACACGCTCGTAATGCACGCCCTGTCCGGCGGACAGCACGTCGGCACCTTTGTCGGGCCGCTCTGGGGCGATCTATCGATCCGGGCGCAGATCAGGCTGATCATGCATGAGATGCAGGCCGAAGAGCATCTGCAAACCCCGCCCACGCTCGCCTATATCAGTTCCTGGACAAGGGAGGCACTGCGCGGCTACAGAGCCTTCGGCGGCCTCATCATCCGGAACGGCCGTCGGCGAGGACGTCTCGAACGGCTTTTGGCGCATCTCGGACGCAAGGCTCTCCTTGCCTCCGCGCCAAGCGACAAACAAGACAACGACGCCCGACTGTCCGACATCCTTCGGAATCTCGAGCGAGATCCAGCCCCACTGTTTTCAGACCCCTCTGGCCCGCAGCCGGAGGAAAGAAACTCCGCTCCCCCCGTTCGCTCGGAAGAAGAGTACTGGGAACATATCTTCGAACGTCCCGATCCATGGAACTACGTTTCGGTCTACGAGCAGGTTAAATATGAGCAGACGTTGAACCTGATCCCGGAAGGGATCGAGAAGGCCCTGGAACTCGCCTGCGCCGAAGGGATTTTCACCGAAAAGCTGGCGCGAAGGGTCGGCCGGCTGACGGCCACCGATATTTCCCAGCGGGCAATCGACAGGGCGGTCGAGCGCTGCCGAGACCATCGAAACGTCGAGCTTCGCGTGCTTGACTTCGTCAAGAGCGATGTTCCGCCCGAACAGGACCTCGTTATCTGCTCCGAAGTCCTTTACTACATGAAAGACGAGGAGATGCTTGCGGCAGTCTGTCAGAAGATGGCCGCAGCGGTGAAGCCGAACGGCTATCTGATTACCGCCCATGCGCATATCCGTGAGGACGAACCCGCCCGAACGGGATTCGACTGGGGCAATCCCTTCGGTGTCGGGACGATCAAACAGGTCCTGGCCGCACAAGCTGATCTGGCCCTGGAAGAGACGATCGAGACCGAACTCTACGCCATCCACCGGTTCCGAAAAGGCCCCGTGGCCGATCCCGTCCTGCGCATCGAGGGGCATGGAACCCCATTGGATGCGGATGTGGCGAAACACATCATCTGGGGACCGGCTGGCGTAAACCGCGAGGTAGCATGGACGACGGAGGTCACGACCTCGGTTCCCATTCTCATGTATCACAGGATCGCAGAGCGAGGACCCACGGCACTCCGGCGCTTCCGCACCCCGCCGGAGATCTTCCGCAGGCAGATGCAGTTCCTTCGGCGACAGGGTTTTTATACCCTAACGGCGCAGACCCTGGCGGATCTTCTGCGCAGCGGCAAGCCGATCCAGGGCCGGCCTGTCATGCTGACTTTCGACGACGCCTACCTGGACTTCCTGACGGACGCCTTCCCGATCCTTGCCGAGAATGATTTCAGCGCCGAGGTGTTCGTCGTGACCGATAAAGTCGGCGGTCGGTCAGACTGGGATTCGGCCTATGGAGAACCTGCGCCGCTGATGTCGTGGTCGAACATTCAGGAGCTGCACCAAAAGGGCATCTGCTTCGGCTCCCACCTCGCATCCCACACACCAGCCAGTGCGATGGACAACGAAGTCTTTTTGGCCGAAGCCATGCTGTCGCGCAATGCGCTGCAGAGCCGACTCGGCACCTCCGTGGAATCGATCGCGCTTCCCTATGGCGGGACAGACTTCAGGGTCCCGGGCATTCTGGCGCTTGCCGGCTACGGGATCGGCTTCACGACACGGCCGGCAAAAGCCACATTTTCCGATAATCTCTTCGGTCTGCCACGCTTCGAAGTCCGTGGCGATCACCCTCTTGAAGCCTTCCCTGAACTTATGGGCCTGCCGGGAGCTTATATCGGATGACAATACCATGACTGGCGTTGCGGCCCCTCTCATCACCGTCGTCATACCGGCTTACAACGCCGAGAAGACGCTTGCCGAAACATTGCAAAGTGTCTCCAGCCAGTCCTACGACAAGCTCGAAATCCTTGTGGTCGACGACGGGTCGCGGGATAGTACGTTCGAACTTGCCAGCGACTATGGCCTGACCGATCGCCGTGTACGGGTTCTCCGCCAGGAGAWTGGAGGGGTTGCGCGCGCGCGCAACCGCGGCATCCAGGAGGCCCGCGGCCCCTACATCGCCCCGGTTGATGCCGATGACACATGGCATCCCAGCAAGATCGAGCTCCAGCTTCAGGCGCTGCGGAAATTTCCCGACGGACAGGGGGTCGCCTACAACTGGTATGCGGCGATCGACGAGAACGGCATCATTTTCGGCCATTCACGACCGGTCATGCATCAAGGAAACATCTTCGAACCTCTGCTGAGGGAAAATTTCATCGGCAATGGCAGCACACCCCTGATGCCGCGCGCGGAGATCCTTCGCTGCGGCGGCTATGACGCCGGCCTGCGCGACAACGGGGCCGAGGGATGTGAAGATCTGAAACTTTATCTGGCCTTGGCCGAGACRCTGCCCTTCGCATTGGTTCCCGATTTCCTGACCGGTTATCGCTTCACCAAGGGAAATATGTCCAGCAACGCCTACCGGATGCTGAAGTCCCATGCGCTGGTGATGGCCCCGATCATCGAACGCTATCCGCAGCTTGCGCGCGATATCCGGACAGCGGAATTCAACACGGCGAGCTGGTATTTCAAGAAGGCGCTTCTTGGCAACGATTATGCGCAAGTCAACAAGCTGGCGCCGATGATGGTAAGAAAATACTCCTTACAGCTCATCGTCCATGGCGTGCAGCAAGGCTGGCGCCAGGCGAAACGCAACGCCAAGGGTATAGCAAAGCGCGCGCTCGGCAAACCTCCGGCCCGGCCAAAAACCCGCTTCGCCGGCGCGATCATTCCGCAACCCGGAACAGCATTTAGCGATCGTTTCACGGCCATGCCTGCCAGGGAAGCAACTGGCCTGACCTCTTCGCGGATGGTCAACAATGAATAGGTTTCGAAAGCCGCCTTCCGCCATGCCCGCAAGAGCCTACAACCTGGTCGTTGCGTCTCGATTTCGCGAGCTTCTGCAACTCGTACCGGCGCTGCGGCTCAAGATGACGGTGATGATCGTCCTGGGAATTCTCACAGGGTTCTCGGAAATGGTCGGCATCACCTTTCTGGTCAGCCTCGTCTTTCTTCTCGGGCAGCAAGGTCCCGTTTCCGGCTCCGCCGTCGCATGGCTTCCAGCGATTTTCGGCGGCATCGACCTCAGTCTTTCGAAGCCTGTCCTGATCGGCATCCTCATCGGCTCCATCCTGTTCCGGATTTTATTGGGATGCGCCAATTCACTGATTGCAAGCGCAGTGAACCACCGGATTAGCGACCGCATGCGAGACCGCCTCTACGCCAAGGTCTTGACCATGCCCTTCCAGCGCTTTCAAGACTATGAGCGCAGCGACCTGATCAACGTCATCGCGACCGAATCCTATGCGGTATCGTCGGCGCATGCCAGTCTGGTACGGCTGGGGGTGAATTTCGGTACGATTGTGATTTTCGGCGTCGGCATGCTGATAATGGCCTGGCCGATCGCGTTGCTGGCTCTCGCCTTCGGCTTCATCCATAATTTTGTATTGGGTTTCTTTGCCGGTGCCTACCGCCGTCTCGGTGCCTCTGCACTGGCTGCGGTGGAAGCATTGACACAGTTGAGCTGGACAACGCTGCAGACTTTGAAGGCCGTCAAAAGCTTCGGCATGGAAAAGCGCCACCAACAACTCTTCGAGGCGCTTTCCAACGACGTCGGCCAGACCTGGCGCCGGTCAGACGGGATGGGAGCGATAACCTCGCTTCTCAGCGAAATGCTGACCTTCGGGGTCATCCTGACGATCATTCTGTCTTCGGAATTCCTGCCGGTCGATTTCAAGGCGGCGCTCTCGGCCACGATCCTTCTCTACAGGCTTCAGCCGCATATCAAGGGATTCGATTCCCAGATTCTCAGCCTTTACGAGATGGAAGCGTCCCTGCAAAACGTTCTGGCCCTGCTTTCAGAGAAGGATGACATCAAGCAGGCATCGCAAGGGGAGAAGGTAAGCCGCCTGGCGGAGGCGATTGTCTTCCACAACGTCTCCTTTGCCTATGAGCGATCGAACGCCCCGGCGGTTCACGATCTCAGCTTCGCAATCAGAGCAGGCGAGACGACGGCTCTGACGGGGCCGAGTGGCTCCGGCAAAACCACGATCCTCAATATGATTCTCGATCTCAACCCGCCGACCCAGGGGCTGATCACGGTCGACGGCAGGGATCTGACAACCATCGACCGTTCCAGCTGGCTGCAACTGCTCTCCGTGTCGGGCCAGGACGTTGAACTGATGGAAGGCACGGTCCTCGACAACATCCGGTTTCGTCGTGATATCTCGGAGCAGGATATCCGCTGGGCGGCCGATGTGGCCTGCGCAACGGAATTCATCAAAGATCTGCCGTATGGCTTTGATGAATGGCTGGGCGACGAGGCGATCCGGCTTTCGGGCGGACAAAGGCAGCGCATAGGTCTGGCGCGCGCGCTCGCCGGCCGGCCTCAGATCCTGCTGCTGGACGAAGCAACAAGCGCACTCGACGAAGAGACAGAGATGCGGGTGTTTTCGGCGATGAAAGAAGACGCCGGCAGAACGCTGATCGTCGTTAGCCATCGGCCCGCTGTCGCCAGGCTGATGAAGAACCGGATCGATCTCCGCCCCCCCACCCCCACATCCAAGCTCGGGTGACAGCCATGGAGATGCCAACCACGTCCCGCATTCAAGTGGCCGTTATTATCCCTGCTTATAACGCCAGCCGCTACCTTGCCCACACGCTCCAGTCGGTCAGCAACCAGACCCACAAGGCGCTGGAGATCGTCATCATCGACGACGGTTCGACGGACGACACGGGCTCGATCTGTCGCCGTYTCGCCGCGGGCGACCCAAGGATCCGGATTCTGTCGACCGAAAACCGTGGCGTCGCTGCGGCCCGCAATACCGGAATAAAAGCATCGAAATCCGCCTATATCGCCTTCCTCGATGCGGACGACATATGGCATCCGACCTATGTCGAAAGAATGCTTGCGGCGCTCCATCCCCTGCCGGACGCCTGGGGCGCGGTCTATGCCCTTCACCGCTTCATCGATACCGAAGGATATTGCACGAGATCCGGTTCGTCGCTGAACGCCCGGGACAGCATTCTCAACCGTCATCTCGTATTCCGCTTCGTCGGCAATGGCAGCGGCTTCATGGTTCGCCGCGCTGTCATCGACAAGATCGGCGGCTACGATTCAAGCTATGCCAGAAAGGGGATTGGAGGATGCGAGGATTTCGATTTCGAACTCCGCACCGCTGAACATTTCAGGATCGAGACGGTGCCGTTGGGTCTGGTGGGCTATCGCTCACATTCCGCAGCCATGTCTTCAGATAGGTCGCGGATGGCGCGATCGCTTCTGGCGGTGACCGAGCGATGTATCGCTCGCAATCCCCAGCTTCCGGCTTTTGTCGTCAGCTGCGCCCGCGCGTCGGCGCATCTTTATGCATTTTCAAAATTTGCCGCTCTGAAAGATTGGCCCAGCGCTGCGACCTCGCTCAAACACATTTATCATCATAGCCCTATGGTCGCCTCCGGCGTCCTCGCCAGATTGATCTTTACAAAATCAGACAGAGCCGCACGCAGGGCGTTGTCRAAAATCTGGCCAGCGAGGGAGCAAAAGCAAAAGAATCTCAGGAAATTCGAAGAGATAGACCCGCTCCTGCCCTTGGTCGGCGGTTGGTCTCGCTTCAGAACGAAGACATTGCTCAGCCGCTTATCCGAGATCGATCGGTCTGACGAATGCGCTGCGGCGACCTCATTGCAGGAGGCTTGAATCTGTCGGCTGAACGGCTGTCGACGGCGTTTTCCGCTCGGCCGCTATTGTCGCGCCGAAGAGATCGAGCGCCGTCAAACATCCAAAGGTTTGAAACCCCTTCCTTTCCACCAGCCTGGTGACTATCTCACTATTTTGTACTATGAAATTTTATATTGATGTAGAATAGCAATTGCTAAAAAAGAGAGTAATCTAAAGAAAAAAAGAACTACCCCAATAATGATCTTCGACAATGTCGAATTTAACTGAAATCATACCTACGTACAGTGCAGGCATTCCGACTGGAGGACCCGTCACCCACCCCGGCGGGTCCTCAACTTTGCTTCTCGGCTGGTTGCACAAATGCGGTCGCCGTTGTCGCTGCATCAGCGTAGATAGATCTTCCTTCGGATGACGATATTACGCTGTTGAGATAGAACACATCCTGTGATTATAGTTTGATATAATTTCAATCGTCTTATAATTGATGTTTAATACAACCATTATCTGAAAACAATAAATTTACCTTTTGATAAATTTTATTTCTTCTACTCAATTATCGTTATTGGTTTTATTAGCTCCTTCATTTCACAAGAATCGGCGTTTAGCTTTCGGAGAAATCTCCCGAAAGTTATTTCCCTCCCCGGTTCTCAACGGCCCGACAACCTGCCGGCGCACTGGTGAGGTTGTTACGGCCGATGGCCCAATAGTCCTGGGCTGGCCGGGCGTGGAAAAGTTGCCGATGCAATTTAACAC
>NZ_JBFUAY010000180.1:0-9100 GCF_056406015.1 Rhizobium sp. P1_E1
GAATACCGGCCTTCAACTCCTTCTCGGCTATACCGACTATTCGGCGGAGAAAGAGGAAGAACTGATCGAGGCGATGCTGCGCCGCCGTCCTGAAGGCATCATCCTGACCGGTGGTTCGCACACGGCACGCGCGCGGCGCATGCTCGCAAAAGCCGGCATTCCCGTTGTCGAGACCTGGGAACTTCCGGAAAATCCGATCAATCAGGTCGTCGGCTTTTCCAACAGCGAGGCGATGGCCTTGCTGGTGCGGACGCTAGCCGGCCAGGGATATCGGAAGTTCGGCTATATCGGCGGAACGACGGCGCGCGATACGCGCGGCAGCCAGCGGCGAAGCGGTTTCCAGAAAACTGTCGAAGAACTCGGCTTGGGACCGGGACGGATGATTTCCTTCGGCGTCCCGCCTATCACCATGGAACAAGGCGGCCAGGCAATCGTCAGCCTGCTGGAGCGCTGGCCGGATACAGAAGTGGTTCTCTGCGTCTCCGACCTTTCCGCCTTCGGCGCCATCATGGAATGCACGCGCCGGGGAATGAAGGTTCCAAGGGACATCGCCATTGCCGGTTTCGGCGACTACGAGATCTCGTCCATCTGCCATCCGCGCATCACCACCATCAATGTGGACTGTTATGGCATCGGCCGCCAGGCGGCTGCCCGCCTGCTGGATACCCTCCATACCGGCGACTCGACCGGCGATGAGATCACATTGACCGGCTACAAGGTTGTCTTGCGCGAAAGCACGGACCGGAACGGCGCGCCGACCGCTTGAGACTAAAGCGCCGCGCGTCTTTTCGGATGCGCGGCGCTGCAACACTTTGAATGACTGCAGGGATCATGCAGTCGGTCAGAAGGCAATCTGCACTTTCATGGACTTGCTGCGGTCACCTGCCAGTTCGAAGGCGGCAACGGCCTCTTCGATCCCAAAGACACCTGTCAGCAGCGGCTTCAGATCGACGCGACGCGCGTTGATCAGTTCGACCGCGAGCGCAAATTCCTCGTGAAAGCGGAATGTGCCGCGCATCTCGATTTCCTTCGCAACGATCATGTTCTGCGGGATAGAGACATCGCCGCCAAGGCCGAGCTGGACGAGAACGGCGCGCGGCTTAAGCGTCTCCAGGCCAGCGCGCACCGCCCGCTCATTGCCTGACGCCTCGAACATGACGTCGAAGTATCCCTTGTCAGCGCTGTAAGCCGCAAGGTCGGAAGCATGCGTGGCAACATTGATCGTTCGATCGGCACCGCTGGTGCGGGCAATCGCCAGAACGCTGTCGGTCACGTCGGTCGCAACGATTTCGCGGGCGCCGAGAACGCGCGCCGCAACGATCGCCAACATCCCAATGGGGCCGCAACCCGTAACAAGGACCCGTTTGCCGAGCAGCGATCCGGCGCGGTTTGCCGCATGCAGCGTCACGGCAAAGGGTTCGGCAAACGCGGCCTCATGGATGGAAATGCCGTCCGTGACCTTGTGGCATTGCCAACGCTCTGCCACCAGCCGCTGGCGAAAACCGCCCTGAATATGCGGCATCGGCATGGCGCTGCCGTAAAACCGCATGTTGAGGCAGTGGTTTTGCTGTCCTTTCAGGCAATATTGGCAATGGTTGCACGGCCGGCTCGGGGAAACCGCAACACGGTCTCCGACGGCAAGGTCGGTGACGCCGGAACCCAGCGCCTTGACCGTGCCGGCGATCTCATGGCCGAGGATCATCGGTTCGCGCAGGCGAACGGTGCCAAACCCACCGTGATTGTAATAATGCAGGTCGGAACCGCAGATGCCGCCGGCTTCGATGGCAATCTCAACCTGCCCGGCGCCCGCAACCTCCGGCTCGCGCTCTTCGATCCTCAGATCCTTGGCGGCATGAATGACGATGGCTTTCATATCGGGACCCTCACACGACGGGAGTTGGAAGCGGGCTGCCTGCAAAATGCGCAGCGAGATTGTCTCTGACCAGTTGGCCCATGGCCTTCCGGGTCTCGACAGTGCCAGAGCCGTGATGGGGCTGCAACACGACGTTTTGCAACGTCAGGAAACGCGCATCGATCCTGGGTTCATTCAGGAAGACATCAAGGCCAGCCGCCTGAATGGTAAGGTGTTGAAGCGCTGCGATCAGCGCCTCTTCGTCGACGGTCGTCCCGCGCGAAACATTGATCAAGATGCCGTTTGGACCGAGCGCTTTAAGCACCTCAGCATTGATGATCTTCATGGTCGCCTCCCCACCGGGGACGATGACGATCAGAAAGTCGGCCCAATCCGCAAGCGCGACCAGGTCGGGTTCATAGGCGTAAGCTACATCCGCGTGGTCATGGCGGGCGAAATAGGAGATGTCGCAGCCGAAAGCGGCAGCCCTCTTGGCGATCGCCTTGCCGATCCGCCCCATGCCGGCGATCCCCACCTTCTTGCCCGAGACGCGCGTCACCAGCGGCATGGCGACACTGCCCCACTGGCCGGAGCGGACCAAAACATCGGCCTGCGGGACCTGCCTCGCCGTGGCAAGCAGCAGTCCGATGGCGATATCGGCGACATCTTCGGTCAGCACATCAGGGGTATTCGTGACGCGAATGCCGTTGGCGCGGGCATAGGACAAGTCGATTGCGTCGGTGCCGACGCCGTAACAGGAGACGATTTCCAGTTTCGGCAATTGCGCCATCAGTTCTGCAGACGCTCCGAGTTCGCCACGGGTCGCTATGGCGCGGATATCCTTGCCGACACTGGAAATCAGCTCGTGCCGGTCYGCCGCTTCCCACAGGCGATGGATGCGGTAGTTCGCCTCCAGATCCACCATGTCCCATTCCGGATAAGCTCCGACCATCAAGATTTCTACCTCAGGCATTCCGTTTCCATCCCGCATTTTGACAGTTGATTATGTTATCGATAACATATAATTCGGAAAGGGGATGTCAAGTGAGTTTCACCGTCAGCGGCAGTTGAAGCCGTCTCCTGCGGCGAGACTGGAGGAGTGATTTACATGAAGAACTTGTTTGATCTTGCCGGACGCCTTGCCCTGATCACCGGCTCCAGCCAGGGGATCGGCTATGCCCTGGCCGAAGGCCTGGCGCAGCATGGCGCCGAGGTGATCATCAACGGCCGCACACCCGAAAGCGTCAAACGCGCGGTCGAGAGCCTCAAGGATCAGGGCCTGTCTGCCCATGCGGCGATCTTCGACGTGACCAGCAAGGATGCTGCCAAAGAAGGCATAGACGCGATCGAAGCCGATATCGGGCCGCTCGACATCCTGATCAACAATGCCGGCATGCAGTTTCGCACGCCGCTGGAAGATTTTCCGGCGGACAAATGGGAGCTGCTGCTGACCACCAATATTTCGAGCGTGTTCTACGTCGGCCAGGCAGCGGCCAAGCCCATGATCGCCCGCGGCCAGGGCAAGATCATCAACATCGCCTCCGTTCAAAGCGAACTGGCGCGCCCCGGCATTGCTCCCTACACCGCGACCAAGGGCGCGGTGCGCAATCTGACCCGCGGCATGTGCGCAGACTGGGCCAAGTACGGTCTGCAGATCAACGCGATTGCGCCGGGCTATTTCAAGACGCCGCTCAACCAGGCACTCGTCGACAATCCCGAGTTCTCGTCCTGGCTCGAGAAGCGGACGCCGGCCGGACGCTGGGGCAATGTCGAGGAACTGGTGGGTGCCGCCGTTTTCCTGGCAGGCCGCGGCTCGTCGTTCATCAACGGGCACACGCTTTATGTCGACGGCGGCATCACGACCTGCCTCTGATAGAGACGAGATCATGGACTTCGAGAAAAAGGCACGGCCTCTTGCTGTCGTCGTCATGGGCGTCAGCGGCTGCGGCAAATCCTCGGTTGGAGAGCATCTCGCCGCTCGAAACGACGTGCCGTTTCTGGAGGGCGACCAACTCCACCCCGTTGGAAATGTCGAGAAGATGGCGCAGGGCATACCGCTTACTGACGACGACCGCCTGCCCTGGCTCGACCGGATCGGCGAGGAAATAAAGACCGCGCAAAGAGCATCGCAAGGGCTGGTGATTTCCTGTTCGGCGCTGAAGAGAAGTTATCGGGACAGGTTGAGGCAGGCGGCGGACGGGCATCTCGCCTTTGTTTTCCTCGAAGGGTCCCGCAATCTGCTGCTGTCGCGCATGCAGGCTCGTCAGGGCCATTTCATGCCCGCGACTTTGCTCGACAGCCAGTTGCAGACACTGGAGCCGCCGACCGGTGAAGCTGGTGTGGTGACAGTGGCGATCGACAATGCCTTGGATGATATTGTGGCACTGGCTTGCAAGGGACTGAGCGGCATGGCCGTCAAGGGAGGAGATTAACATGCAGGATGACTACAGAGCAGATGTCGCCGTCATCGGCGCCGGCATCATGGGAACCGCGATCGTCACCCGATTGATCGAAACCGGGCATAAGGTCTCCGTCTTCGACCTGGATACCGAAAAAGTCGCGGTTTTGGCGGCCAAGGGCGCACGCGCGGCCGGCTCTGTGGAGGAAGCGGTCTCACGGTCGGCGTTTTGTGTGCTGAGCCTCAATCACGCCAGCATCGTCCGCGCTGTCGTCTTCGGCGAAAAGGGTGTTGCGGCGGCTGCAAATGCCGACAAGCTGCTGATCGACATGTCGTCGATCGACCCCGCTGAGACGGCTGAGATGGCGATGCGGCTGCGTCGGGAAACGGGCATGGCATGGGTGGATTGCCCGCTCTCCGGCGGCGTGCCAGGTGCGCTGAGCGGACGCCTGACGATTATGGCCGGCGGCAGCGCTGAGGATTTCGAACGGGCGCGCGTGGTGATGCGGCATCTTGCCGCCAATTACACGCTGATGGGTGCATCCGGCGCCGGGCAGACCACGAAGCTGATCAATCAGCTGTTTTGCGCCGTGCTGTTTCAGGCCGTCGCCGAGGCGGTGAAGCTCGCCGAAGCTGGCGGCGTCGATCCGGCCGCCATTCCGGCAGCCCTTGCGGGCGGCAGGGCGGACAGCCGGATAATGCAGGAATTCATGGCAAAATTCGCCGCCCGGGATTTCTCGCCGACAGGCCGAATCGACAACATGTTGAAGGACCTGGATTCACTTCAGGCCTTCGCGCTGAAGACCAAGACGCCATTGCCGATGACCGGCTCCGTGGTCGAAATTCACCGCCTGCTCTGCGCTGCCGGCCTCGGGTCGAAGGACTCCGCCGAGATGATGCGTCTTCTCGACGGATTTCAGGCCGGCTGACGTCAATCTCGCTGAGAAATTCGAGATCGTCATCTTTCCGCTTGACCATCCATAAATGTTATCGATAACATACGACCAATGACAACCGCAGCTTTGGGAGGAGCCACAGTGGAAGCCAAGAGACTGCTGGAGTTCCAGTCGATCACCAAGAGCTTCGGCGGCACGCAAGCGCTGCGGGACGTCTCGATCGATCTGCGCGAGGGCGAAATCCTCGCGCTGCTGGGGGAAAACGGCGCCGGCAAATCGACACTCATCAAGACGCTTGCGGGCATCTACAAGCCCGATGCCGGCGACATCCTGTTTCGCGGCCAGAGCTACCATCATCGCCCCCCGAAGCCGAACGAGCGGCAGCCGGTTGCCTTCATCCACCAGGATCTCGGCTTGATCGAGTGGATGACCGTCGGCGAGAACATGGGCCTGTCGCAGGGTTTCTCGATGCGTCGCGGCCTGATCGATTGGAACAGGACGCAGGCGCGTGCCAAGGAAGCCTTGAAACTGGTCGGCTGCGACTTTGATCCCACGACGCGGGTCTCGGCGCTGTCGCGCACCGAAAAATCGCTTGTCGCCATTGCCCGTGCGCTTGCCGTCGAAGCCGACGTGCTGGTGCTCGACGAGCCGACGGCCAGCCTTCCCGCCGATGAAGTCGATCGGCTGTTCAACGCGATCCGCCCCTTAAAGGATCGCGGCGTCGGGATGATCTACGTCTCCCACAGGCTGGACGAGATTTTCCGGATTGCCGATCGGGTCGCCGTTCTGCGCGACGGATGCATGGTGGGTCAGAAGCCCGTCAGCGAGACGACCCCCGACGAGCTGGTGACGATGATCATCGGCCGCAGCGGTGACAGCCTGTTTTCCAAGACCCAGATCACGCCCGGCAAGGCGATCGTCAAGGTTCGCGATCTCGTTTGCGCCGGCACGGGCGCGATATCGTTCGATATCCGCGAGGGCGAGCTTTTGGGATTGGCTGGATTGCGTGGCGCCGGTCAGGAACGGATCGGCCGCGCCCTGTTCGGTTGCGAGCCCTTCAACGGCTCGGTTCTGCTGCATGACGAGGCCCCCGACCTTTCCAGCCCGCGGCGCGCTATGGCGTCGGGCATCGGCTTGATTGCCCGTGACCGGACGGAGGAATCCGTGGCGCTCTCGCTTTCCATTCGGGAAAATACCTATCTCAATCCGGGAGCCGTCGGACGTGGGCTTTTGTCCTTCCTGTCGCCGCGCGGCGAAGCCGATCTTGCCCATAAGATCGGCCATTCCGTCGGCCTGCGGCCGAACGATCCGGATCTGCCGGTGGAGGCCCTGTCGGGCGGCAACCAGCAAAAAGTGGTCGTCGGCCGCTGGCTGGCGACCGGCCGCAAGCTGTTGGTCGCAGAAGATCCGACCGCCGGCGTCGATATCGGAGCGCGCGCGGAGATCTACCGTCTGATCACCCAGGCGCTCGAGGCCGGTCTCGCGGTTGTCGTGGTGTCGACGGACTTTGAGGAAATCGCCCATATCTGCCACCGCGCGCTGGTTTTCTCGCGCGGCAAAATCGTCAGCGAACTGACTGGAAGCGCTCTGACGACGGAGGCGGTCATCACGGCCGCATCCGCGTCGGAAGCCGCTTGAGCCATCGGGAGAACAGCCATGCAATCCATTGAATCCACGGCTCTGGAGCCGACCAAGAGCGAAATGGCCGGTCTGTCCACCGGACAGAAGATCGGGCGCCTGATCCCGGTTTACGGTTTGGTGATCCTGACCGTCGGTCTGATCGTGATCTTCTCGATCCTTCTGCCCGATACGTTCCCGACCGTGTTGAACGTCCGCTCGATTGTATCAGACAAGGCAATCATTGCGCTTCTGTCGCTCGCTGCGATGATCCCGATGGCATCCGGTCGCATCGATCTGACCGTCGGCTATGGCATCGTGCTCTGGCACATCCTCGCCATCAGCCTGCAAACGGCCTACGGCCTGCCCTGGCCGGTCGCGGTTGTCATCGTCCTCGCGCTCGGCGTCCTGACCGGCTTCATCAACGGGCTGCTGGTCGAAGTCGCAAAGATCGACAGCTTCATCGCAACACTCGGCACCGGAACGGTTCTCTACGCGCTTGCCCTCTGGCACACCGGCGGGCGGCAGGTGGTCGGCGTCCTGCCGGAGGGATTCTATGCGCTGAACGGCACCATGCTGTTCGGCCTGCCGATCACCGGCTTCTACGTGCTGCTGATTGCGATCTGCATGTGGATCGTGCTCGAATACCTGCCGATCGGCCGCTATCTCTACGCCATCGGCGCCAATCCGAAGGCCGCCGCACTCAATGGTATTCCCGTCCGCAAATTCGTGATCGGCGCATTCGTCACCTCGGGGCTGCTTGCGGCTCTGACCGGGGTTCTTCTCGCCTCGAAGCTGCGCATCGGCCAGGCGAGCGTCGGCCTCGAATATCTCCTGCCGGCGCTTGTCGGCGCGTTCCTCGGATCGACGACGATCAAGCCCGGACGGGTGAACGTCTGGGGCACCTTGATCGGCGTCATCATCCTGGCGGTCGGAATATCAGGAATTCAGCAATTCGGCGGGTCGTTCTTCGTCGAACCGCTGTTCAACGGCGTCACCCTGCTGATTGCCATCGGCATAGCAGGTTACGCCCAGCGCAAGCGCGGAGCTGTGAGGAGGATCACACCCGCATCCAAATGAGGATGCCGGCTCAACCCGGCATTTCATAACAAACAAAATGGAGGAGTGAACATGAAGCGCAGAACGTTATTGCAGGCAACGGTCGCAACCGTCGCCGTTATGCTCAGCATGCCGGCACTGGCCGATTCAATGGCTGACGCCAAGGCCGTGGTGGAGAAGTATGCTTCCAAGGTGAGCGCCTGGGATGGCCCGACGAGCGGCCCCAAGGGCGCTGCCGGAAAGAACATCGTCATTCTTGCGGGCGATATGAAAAACGGTGGCATCCTCGGCGTGGTCAATGGCGTGCAGGAAGCGGCAGGCGCGCTGGGCTGGACGGTCAAGGCGCTTGACGGCGCCGGTTCGATCGGCGGACGGACCGCGGCGTTCGGCCAGGCCATGGCGCTGAAGCCGGATGGCATCATCATCAACGGCTTTGACGCGGTCGAACAAAAGCCGGCGATGGAAGCAGCCAAGGCTGCCGGCATTCCAATGGTTTCCTGGCACGCCGCTTCGGCCGTCGGTCCGGTTCCCGAAGTCGGTGTCTTCGCAAACGTCACCACCGATGCGATGGAAGTCTCGAAGTCTGCGGCGGATTGGGCCTTTGCCGATGCCGGCGGCAAGCCTGGTGTCATCATCTTTACCGACTCCACCTATGCGATCGCGATTGCCAAGGCCGATCGTATGAAGAAGGAGATCGAGGATCTCGGCGGCACGGTGCTCGAATATGTCGACACGCCGATTGCCGAAACCTCTCAGCGCATGCCGCAGCTCACCACCTCGCTTCTGCAGAAGTATGGCGCGAAGTGGACGCATTCGCTGGCGATCAACGACCTCTATTACGACTTCATGGGACCTTCGCTTGCCTCGGCCGGCATTGCAGGCGACGGAAAGCCGGTAAACGTCGCAGCCGGCGACGGTTCGGAGAGCGCCTATCAGCGTATCCGCGCCAAGCAGTTCCAGGCCGTCACGGTCGCCGAGCCGCTCAACCTCCAGGGCTGGCAGCTCGTCGACGAATTGAACCGCGCCTTTGCGGGCGCTCCCTGGTCGGGCTACGTGTCGCCGCTCCATGTGGTGACCAGCCAAAACGTCGAGTTTGACGGTGGACCGAAGAACAGCTTCGATCCCGACAACGGCTATCGCGATCAATACAAGAAAATCTGGGGCAAATAACCCTCCCAATCAGGGCGTATCGACCGATACGCCCTGATGTTCCGACAACACACCACCATGGATCCAGCTCCGGCGAGTTTTGGAAAAGAGAACCTATGATCATTCGAT
>NZ_JBFUAY010000181.1:0-9092 GCF_056406015.1 Rhizobium sp. P1_E1
AGGCGGCCTAGAACAGGATGATTTTAGTACGGGTCGGCCTAAAATCTGAATCCTGTTCTAAACTAAAGAGTTAGAGCATGATGTTGTCCGAAAACCGCTCACACTTTTCGGCATCATGCTCGTGACCCCGATTGGAGCACCCATGCCAGGCGTAACCCGACTATCGGTCCGCAATATCCGCAAGAGCTTCGGTACGCACGAAGTATTGCGCGGCATTTCCCTCGATGCGGAAGACGGCGATGTGATCTCGCTGCTCGGTGCCTCCGGCTCCGGCAAATCGACCTTTCTGCGCTGCATCAACATGCTCGAAACCGCCAGCGACGGCGAGATCTGGGTCGACGGTGAGGAGATCCGCATGGTGCATAAGGGCGGGCGAAGCAAGCCGGCCAGCCAGAAGCAGGTGGACCATATCCGCTCCGAACTTGGCATGGTATTCCAGTCCTTCAATCTCTGGTCCCATATGACGATCCTGCAGAACGTCATCGAAGGGCCGATCCATGTGCTGAAGCGACCGCGCGCCGACTGCATCGCCGAGGCCGAAGCGCTGCTCGAAAAGGTCGGCATCGCCGATAAGCGCCATGCCTATCCGGCCCATCTCTCAGGTGGCCAGCAGCAGCGCGCCGCAATCGCCCGTGCGCTGGCGATGAAACCGAAGGTGATGCTGTTCGATGAGCCGACTTCGGCGCTCGATCCGGAGCTTGTAGGCGAAGTGTTGCGCGTCATGCGCGCGCTTGCCGAGGAAGGCATGACCATGCTCGTCGTCACCCATGAGATGAGCTTTGCCCGCAACGTCTCGAACCGCGTCGTCTTCATGCGCGAAGGGCTGATCGAAAGCAGCGGCAAGCCGGACGAGATGTTTACCGGCGGCGCAACACCCGCGTTTCGCCAATTCATCGGCCATTTCGGAAGCGGTCAATGACAATCACCATCGAGTCCGTGCTGACCTGGCGCGATGTCGCGCGCGTCGGGACCGGAGAAGCTCTCGCGCTGTCGCCCGCCGCCCTGGCGCGCGTCGAGCAGGCAAGCCGCATCGTCGCGCGCATCGTCGAGACGGGCGTGCGTGCCTATGGCGTCAATACCGGCGTCGGGGCACTCGCCGATACGGTGGTCGATCGTGCCTCGCAGAGCCTGTTGTCGCGCAGCATCGTGCTCAGCCATGCCTGCGGCGTCGGTCCGTTGCTGGCCGCCCGCGAGGTGCGCGCGATCATCGCGGCTGAGATCGCCAATTTCGCCCATGGTCATTCCGGCGTGCGGCGCGAGATCGTCCAGCATCTTGCGGCCCTGCTGGAACATGATTGCATCCCCGACGTGCCGTCCAAGGGTTCTGCCGGTTACCTCGTCCATAACGCCCATATTGCGCTTGTTCTGATCGGCGAAGGCAGCGCTCACCGGGACGGCCGGCGCATGAGCGGTCGCGAGGCGCTTGCCGCGATCGGCCTCCAACCACTGGTGCTCGGCGCCAAGGAAGGCTTGAGCCTGGTCAACGGCACGGCCTGCGCCACCGGCCTGGCCGCCGTGGCGCTTTCGCGTGCCGAGCGGCTACTCGACTGGGCCGATGCGATCGCAGCACTGACGCTGGAAGCAGCAGGCTGCCAGATTGCCGCCTTCGACGCCGCCGTGCTGGCGCTGCGCCCGTCGGCGGGAATAGAGAAAGTCGGAGCGAGCCTGCGCGCGCGGCTTCAGGGCAGCGGTCTTGTCGCCGCCGCCTTCGGCCGGCGCACGCAGGATGCGCTCAGCCTTCGCTCCGTGCCGCATGCCCATGGCGCTGCCCGCGATGTCTTCGACAATTCCGCCCGCGTCGTCGATCAGGAGCTTGCTTCGGTGACGGACAATCCGGCTGTCTCAGGCACGCCGGAACACCCGATCGTCTCCTCCGAGGCGCATGCCGTTGCCCCGGCGCTCGGGCAGGCGGCCGATAGCCTGGCCATTGCGCTGGCACAGATCGGTGCGATCAGCGAACGGCGCATGGACCGGCTCGTCAATCCGCTGGTGAGCGGCCTGCCGCCTTTCCTCGCCAGCGATGCCGGCAGCCATTCCGGCTTCATGATTGCTCAGTATACCGCTGCCGCGCTCAGCAACGAGAACCGCCGCCTTGCCGCACCCGCGGCCATGGACGGCGGGCTGACCTCAGGCCTGCAGGAGGATTTCCTCGCGCATCCGACGGCTGCCGCCGGCAAGCTGCTCGCCGTCATCGACAACGCCGAATATATCCTGGCAATCGAGCTGATGGCCGCTGCCCAGGCGCATGATTTCCTGGCGGCGACGGCGCCGCGGGCCGCAGGAACAGACCTGGTCTACAAGGCCGTGCGGGAGCATGTTTCCCACTATAGTGACGAACGGCCGCTCAACGGCGATATCGAAGCCGTCCGCAGCCTGATCCGCGATACTGCGCCGCCGCTATAATCGACTGTCAGAACGGTTTGCTTGTTTCGGAATTCTGCTTCGGCCTTTCGCCAGCCTCGAGCCGTTTGAGGCACTGGCGATAAGTCGGGTAGAGCTGATCCACCCGCGAGAGCGGAAGCGTCCAGTCGCCTTCGTCGCCGGCAAAGGTAAGCTGCACGTCAGGCGTTCCGGCAAAGGAATTCTTGATGATCTTCTTCAGTCCGCCGCTCCCCTTGCTGGCCGGACCCCAGAGGCGAAGCGTGTTCTTGTCGAAGAATTCGGCGGCGACCACTTTCGTCGTCGTACGGTTGGTCAGCGTCACCTCGGTCTTGGTATCGGCCGGGATGTCCCATGTGTTCTTTGATACCAGCCAGAACGTCTCGGTTGCGCTCTGGCGGAATTCCATGGTCTTGCCGATCTCGCTGTCCCACAGCAGGCGGCAATAGGGATGCGGGCTCTCATTCGCAAAGCCGACCGACCATTGTCTCGCGCCGCCCATCCAATCGGTCTCGCCGAAGGCTGAGACCGGCTGCAGGGCGGCTGCAATCAGAACCATCACTGTCGGAATTTTCATCGCCGAAATCTTCTCCAACGCAATCGGCTCCAGCAATAGCAAAAGAAGGTTGAGCTTTTGCTACTACAGCCGCCGCGCGCGTCGTCGACTGCGGATTCACTTCGGGAAGAGGAACGTGACCGCGACGCGGAAGCCCAGTCCTTCCGGGCCATTGTCTGGAGCCGCCGCCCAATATCGTATGCCCGCCGTCAGGCTGATTGGCTGCTTGTCGATGGTGATCAGCTTGGCGACTGCGAAGTTGATCGGCACCGACCAGTCGTTCGTTTCCCAGTTATATGTCGACTCCGTATTCAGCGAGAACGTCCAGGCGTCCTTGGTCGTGTAGGAGAGGAACGGCTGGAGGAACGTCGAACTCACATCCTCCCGGTCGCTTTGACCAGCGAACGACCAGATGTGGTTCCCGAGAAAGCCGTAAGTCCAGGGGCCGTCCTGCTTAAGGACGACCGCTGTCGGACCCGCACCCCACTTGCCGCTTCCGAGGAGCTCGTCCGTCGCCGTCGGCAGCAGGAACACCGGGCCGACGCCCCAGACGATGCCGCTCTCGGTCGGCTTGGACGGCGAGAAGAAGAAGCTTTGCGTGATGTCGCCCAGACCGGACTGCGTTCCCGACGGTCCGGCAATGTCGTTCTGCCATGTGACTGGCAGGATGGTGCGCGAGATGACGTTCCAGTCCTCGTTTATCTTGAAGGGAATGACCGGCTGAATGTTCAGCGTCGCCTTGTCGCCGTCGTCTGGACCATAGCCGTGATCGTAGTTGAACTGGAACGGGACGCTGATGAGCGAGGCTATCGGATTGGAAAGCTTCTTCGCCAGGTCTTCACTCGACTGGGCGGCTGCCGTCCCTGTCCAGACACCGAGCGGCGCGACAACCAGTACTACCCAAGAAGCGACTTTCTTCATCAATGCCTCCATGATCCGATTGAACCCAGCCCGCAGGGCAGCTTCCTCCGAAATGAAACGATATCGCCCGGATCGATCCTGTTGGATACCGAACTGTGAGCCGCTGTCACGGCGGCTCTCTGCTGCTGGGGGACGTCGTTTTTCCGGCTCCCGGAGGACACCAGGTCTTCAAATGGCGAGCATACTGGAAGGATAATCGCTAACAGTACGAAGTTCGCCAGTCCGGCCTTTAGAACCGAATGGCCACCCCGAAGATCGGCCCCTGCTGAACGACGTCGAAGACGAACCCGTCATTATCGTAATTGACGCCGAGTGCACGATATCCGGCGACCGCTGAGATGGTGTCGTTGAACTTGTAGCCGAGGCCCAACGCCACATCCCAGTCGATATCGGCGCCGCCGGCGCCCAGCAGGCCCCACCCCGTGACATAGATTTCCGGCGTGAAGAAGTAGTTCCCTCGGACGCCGGCGACGGCATCGACCCATGTGGCGCTGTCTTCGACATCCACTCCGGCCAGAATGCCGCCATTAAAGGAGATCTCGGTTTTGGCCGACCAGACCCTCATGCCGCCGACCACATCGAGATGGCCATTTTGGTCTTCGAGCACGGCGTAACCGGCGCCAAGAAATCCCGCGAAGGTCTTCGATGTCACATCGACGCTGTCGGCAAGGATGCCGGCAGGTGTGTCGGCGCCGGCACCGAGCTTGGTGTAGATCACGTCACCGACGATGCTGAAGCGATCGTATCTTGCTTCGCCTGCCGCCATGAAAGCGAAGTCGAGGTTATTGAGGATATCGCCGAAATCCGCGTCGATATGAACTTCCGGAAGTCCAAACTGCCCAATATCGCCGGATATGCCGGCAGCCCAGAAATATGGCGCGAAGGTGAATTCCCAGCCGCTCTGGCTCTCGACTGTTTTTGCTTCCGGCGTGAGCGGCGTGATATCGGCAGCGTTGCCGGCCGACGCCGCGCAAATGCCCGTCACCAATAGAATGGCACGCAAGTATATGGCTTTCATGAGAATCCCCCGATCTCGTTTCGCCTCGGCACTGCTGTCCCGAGTCGGCACTGTGCGGCGAGAGGTAGATTTCGACAAGCTCAAATACCTATTTTTCGTTGATCGCCTGCGTCAACTGCCCGATGAGGCCTGAAATCTGCTGGTCCTCAGGTCTCAGTCGCGCCAGATCCTCGGCGTATTTCAGCGCCTCCGGCAAGCGTCGAAGCTTGAGACTGTATCGGAGCGCCAGGCCGATGATATCAGCGTCTTCGCCCGCCGCCCAACCATCGAGCTTGTCCAGTGCTTCTTCCGTCCGGCCAGCGGAATCGAGAGCGACGGCAAAGGTCGTCTTGTAGCGGGAGTTTTGTGGATCCAGCCGCACGGCTTCTTGGAGTTCTGTGATAGCCTCGGTCAATGCCTGTTTGCGTACCAGCGACAACGCGTGTCCGTACCGCAGATCCGCGCTTTCAGGCGCCATCCCGATCGCTTCGGCATAGGTCTGTTCCGATTGGTCGTTCCGGCCGGTGGCGCGGTAGAATTCCGCGAGATTGATGCGCATTGCCTCCAGTGTCGGGTCGAGCGAAATCGCTCGCAGGAAGGCGGCTTCGGCCTCGGCCGTACGCTGTCGGGCGAACAGGAAGAAGCCATAATTGCTTTGTGCTTCCGCGACGTCGCCATTGGTTTCGACATAGGYGCGCAGGTCCGCGACGGCGGCTTCGAAATTGCCTTGCTGATCGCCGAAGAGGTGGGGAGGAGTGCCGGCGAGTGCGTTGGCGGCAGCAACGCGCACCGCGCGCGTTGCGTCGCCCAGCAGGTTGCCGATCGCCTCCAGCCTCTGCTCCGGCGGAATGTTGCCTGCCGCTTCCGCAGCACCGAGCCTGACGAGCGGATCTGCATCGGCCGCGGCCGTTTGAATGTCGGCGGTGATCTCCACGCCGCCAGTTCGGCTCATTGCTGCGATGGCGCTACCCCTGACAATTCCTGCCTGGTCATGGTCACTGACAAGCGCGCGCAGAGCCTCCACCGCGGCTTGATCGCCGTTTGCAGCTCCGGCGAAGGCATGGGCGATCGACGGGCGTTTRCGCCATTGCGTCCCGTACCATTTGTCCATTGTTTCGGCTGCCCAATCATTCGTTCTGCCGACATGACAGGTCGTGCACGCATTCGGCGTTCCGAGGGTTGCCGACAGGTCGGGTCGGGGGATGACGAAGGAGTGGTCGCGGCGCGGGTCGACCTTCATGTAGGTGCGTTCCGGCATGTGGCAGTTGGCGCATTGTGCTCCGGTGGAGCCGGCCTGGTGACGGGTGTGCTCGGGAGTGTCGAACAGCCCGCTCGGATCCTGGTTGACGAAGCGCTCCGGCTTCGTCGCTGTGTGGCATTGCGTGCACAGTGCATTGCCCTCGGCTTTGAGGCCGGCATTGTGCGGCCGATGGCAGTCGAGACAGGTCACGCCCGCCCTTGCCATCTTGCTTTGCTGAAGCGAGCCATATTCGAAGACCTCGTCAAGGATCTGCCCGTCGGGGAAATAGAGATCCTGCCGGAGCAGGGCAGGGGAGAAATAGTCGAGAAAGGGCTTTCCCGGCTGGTAGCCGTCCAGCAGCTTGGTGCGCCTGGCATGGCAGGCAAAGCAGATGCCCGCATCGACTTTCGGCAGACCTGTATCCGGCTTGACTGCGGATGAGGCGTTACCCGATTGCGCGGAAGCGACGTGCTTGGCGCCTGGACCATGACAGGACTGACAGCCGATGCTGGTGGCGACGTAGGTCGACTCGTATTCGTTCGTCTGCGGTTGAAACTTCGCCTGGGGATTGGTCGAATGACAATCGATGCAGGTGCGGTTCCAGCGATAAAAGGGACCTGTCCAATGATAGGTCGATCCGGGTTTGGCCGGGGTGCCGTTGCCGAGCCAGAACCACTGTCGCCTGGCCGTATCCCAGGCGATGTCGAGAGCCTGCAGCCGTCCGCCTCCGATCTCGACGAGATATTGCTGCAGGGGCTCGTAGGCGAAGGTATATTTGACTTCGAACTCGGCCTGGTTGCCGTCCGCCCCCTCGGTGTTGACGAAGAAGCGGTCATCGCGGCGGGTGAAGGTGGTGACGACGCCGTCATGCTCAAAYCTGCTATTGTCGAAATCGCCGCGCACCGTTTCCTCGTCGGCCAGGGCCATGGCCTTTGCATGGTGGGATTTCGAAAAAGCCGCAGCCTGATCGGCGTGGCAGGACAAGCACGTCCTTTCGTCCACGAAACCCTCGTGGATCGCTATTCGGGGGTCGGCGGCGGGCGTCGAGAGGGGGTCACGCGCAAGGCTGTGCCCGGCAAAGGCGAGCAACAGGAAAAGCAGGAGGGTCGTTCCTCTCACCGCTGCTGACCGAACACACGCTGCCACTCAATCGCTCCCTGTCGACGTTTTAAAAGGTCACGGCGCCATCGTCCAGGCTCCGGCGCTCGGCACATTCCCCTAGTCCTTGAACACCTGCTTCCAGTCGGCCTTCATGTCGACGACGGTCCAGCCAGCGATGGAGGCGGCATCGAGCGCCTTGTCGAGGCGACCGAATTCGGTATCGCGGTCGTAGGCGTATTCACGGTCCGAATCGGTGTGATGGATCAGCACGCCGAGCCTGGCAGGTGCGCCCGCCATGGTCGTCCATTGCAGCATTTGGAGATCTCCGTCGGAATTGCCGAAGGCTGCAATCGGCCGCCGGCCGATCTGCTGGTTGATCCCGACGGGTTTGCCGGCCTTGTCGTCGATGAAATTGACTTCGGGGAGCCGAAACAGGGTCGGCGTGTCGTCCTGCATCCTGAATTCGGTCTTGATCGACGAGCCGATAACCTGCTCGGGCGGGACGCCATAGACTTTTTCCGCCCATGGCCGCATGAACTCGATGCCTCCGCCTGAAACGATGAAGGTCTTGAAACCGTTGGCGCGGAGATAGGCGAGAAGCTCGACCATCGGCTGATAGACGAGTTCTGTGTAAGGCCGCTTGAATTTCGGGTCACGGGCCGACGCGAGCCAATCGGTGACGATCTTCTGGAAATCGCTGCTGGTCATTCCGGCATGCGTGGTCATGATGAGCTCGACGAGGCCCTTTTCCCCCGACGCCGCGAGCGCCTTCAAGTCGCCTTCGAGCACGGCCTTGAACGGCTGCGTTTCCTTCCATTCCGGATGCTGCGGGGCAAGCGCCTTCACCCGGTCCAGGGCGAACGCGAGCTGCGTATATATCGGATGTTCGACCCACAGGGTTCCATCATTGTCGAATACGGCGATACGCTCCGCTTCCGGAACGAAGTCGGCTGAACCCGGTTTTGTCACCTTCTCAACGAAGGAGATGATCGCTTGCTTCGGTGCCGTGTCGTTCCACGAAGGCAGTGCGTCCGTTTGAGCGACTGCAGCCGCTGCGATATAAAGGCATACTGCGGCGGCGAGCGCGACGCCGCGGGAAAAATACAGGAAACTACGTGCCGAATTCATCGCAATGCCTCCATCGATTAACTTGCGGCAATCTTGAACTTGGAGATATGCGGCAGCCCCGGATCGCTCCGGGGCCGCCAAGGACCTAGTTCCCGGTCGGAGCCGTGATATTGACCCCCTCCTTGCCGAGTTGTTCACGCACCGACTCTAACATCTGATACTTGGAGAGTTCGATCGGGCCGTCGTAACCCATGCTCTGCAGCTTGCGCGGGGGGTACTCGACGTAGGTTTTCATGAGGTCCTTGATCGCTCCCGAGATGGAGACCAATGTCCAGGTATGTTCGGTGTAGTTGTTCATGAAGATGTCGTAGCGTTCTTGCGGATCCTGCAACAGATCGAACACCTGTGGCACGATGGCGACGTAGGACTGTGCACCCTTCCAGCCCAGGTTGGTATCAACCGCCAGACCGCCTGTGGCCTGCCCATTGTCGCCGCGCAGGTTGAACACGGCCTTGTAATTGCCGACACGGGCAGCACCCGGCGTCAGTTCGTTTTCGGTGAAGTAGAACCAGTTTTTGCGGGCAGATTTTCCCGTACCCAGCAGAATCGGGGTCATATCGTAGCTATCGAAGATAATCGGTTTATCTTCGCGGTCTTTGGTGGGCAGCGGCACGCCGCCGGCTGCGGCAAAGGTCGCCATCAGATCGAGACCACCGACGATGTCGTGATTTTTTACGTCCTGCTTGATCTTGCCGGGCCAGACAGCGATCGCGGGAACACGGTTGCCGCCTTCGCGCACGGTGCCTTTTGTACCGCGGAATGGTGTGTAG
>NZ_JBFUAY010000182.1:0-8903 GCF_056406015.1 Rhizobium sp. P1_E1
GCGCAGATGAAGCGGTACTCCTGAGCGACCGTCACTTCGCCGGGTCAGACACCTTGGCAACTTCATTTGCTATCTCGCGAGCTATCACGAACCTTGGACTCCGCCATGCGCCTGAGATCGTGTTTACTGGCAAGCAGACGATCGACGGCGATACTGCGCAGGTGGGGCCGGGGATTGCCAGGCGTCTCGAACTGCAACAACTGACCTACGTAACGAAAATTGTTTCAGTCGATCTTCATGCCCGAGAGATCACGGTGGAGCGCCGTTCGGAAGGCGGCACACAAATGCTGAAGAGCCAACTGCCGTGCTTGATCAGTGTCCTTGAAGGCGTCAACGCCATCCGTCGAGGCTCCGTCGCTGACGCGTTGCGTGCCGCACGCGCGCAAATACCGACCTGGCGTGCAGCCGACGCCGGTATTGTGGAGATAGCTAATTGCGGCTTGAGAGGATCACCGACCGTCGTCAAGCGCGTATTCGCCCCCACCCCACGGGCCGAAAAAGCAATCCAAATCGAAGTAAACGATGACCAGTGCGGTCCGCTGGCTGACGAAATAATCGCATCGATCTTCGAGCACCAGCCCCCATTGGAAGCGAGCTTTCAACCGAATGGGCTCACGTGAGAAACAAGGAGCATAAATGGAAGCCCACCAAGCTGAAAGTCAGTCTCCAATGGTCAGTCGCGCCAGCGCGAAGAAGGAATTGCCCAGACACTTCCGCGACAATCGACACGTCTGGGTTTTCATCGAGCTGGAACGAGGCCAAGTGCATCCCGTGTCTATTGAACTACTCGGTGAAGGGCGCAAGCTTGCCGATAAGCTTGGCGTTCAACTGGCGGGAGTGGTTATTGGAACCGCGGAAGGCCTGGGAGTTCGGTCTGCCATTGCAGAGGCGTTCGCTTACGGGGCCGATCTCGCCTACCTCGTCGAGTCGCCGCTGCTATCGGACTACCGAAACGAGCCCTTCACCAAAGCTCTCTCAGACCTGGTCATCCTTCATAAGCCGGAAATTTTGCTTCTTGGCGCCACCTCGCTTGGGCGAGATCTTGCCGGTTCTGTGGCAACTACTTTGGAAACAGGGCTTACGGCTGACTGCACCGAATTGGATGTCGATGCAGACGGCTCGCTCGCAGCGACCCGGCCGACATTTGGCGGTTCGCTGCTGTGCACGATCTACACTCTCAACTCTCGCCCGCAAATGGCGACAGTGCGACCCCGGGTCATGGCGACCCCCAAACGCGTGACCCATGCGATTGGACCTATCATTCGGCATGACTTGATGATGATTGAGGAAGAGATTGTCACAAAGGTTCTCGGCTTCCTTCCGGATGAACGATCGGAAAAAATCAACCTCGCCTATGCAGATATCGTGGTCGCTGGCGGGCTTGGTATTGGCACCGCCGAGAATCTGGAACGTGTGATGCTTCTAGCGAGGACGATTGGCGGTGAATTCGGCTGCTCCCGACCTTTGGTTCAAAAAGGTTGGATGGAGGTTGATCGACAGATTGGCCAAACGGGCCAGACGATCCGGCCCAAGCTCTATCTTGCGGCTGGAATATCAGGGGCAGTCCAACATCGGGTTGGTGTCGAAGGGGCTGACTTGATCGTTGCCATCAACACCGACAGCAACGCCCCGATCTTCGATTTCGCCCATGTTGCAGTTGTGGCTGATGCCATCGGTCTTCTGCCRGCGCTGACCGCGGCGTTCACCAGGCGACTACCGCCGCATAACCAATCGATGCAAGTAAACTGAGGTGTGGCTGATGAAGGGCGAGAAATTTGACGCGATTGTCGTCGGGGCAGGTATGTCGGGTAACGCGGCTGCTTATGCGATGGCCATGCGTGGTCTGAAAGTGCTGCAGTTGGAGCGCGGCGAGTACCCGGGTTCGAAGAACGTTCAAGGAGCGATACTGTACGCCGACGCGCTGGAAAAGATCATTCCAGACTTCCGCGATGACGCGCCTCTTGAACGGCATCTCGTCGAGCAACGCTTCTGGATCATGGACGGCGCGTCGCACACCGGAATTCACTATCGGTCGGATGACTTTAACGAACGGAGGCCAAACCGATACACGATCATCCGTGCCCAATTCGATAGATGGTTCTCGGCCAAGGTGCGAGAGGCCGGATGCACCGTTCTCTGCGAGACATTGGCCACAAGACTTATCCAGGATTCAAGCGGCAACGTCACAGGCGTATGCACCGACCGCCCCGGCGGGGCCATCCTTGCCGACGTCGTGGTGCTTGCTGAGGGGGTGAACGGCTTCCTAGGAACACTAGGACGTTTGCGCGAAACGCCCAAGCCGGACAGCGTGGCACTTGCCGTGAAAGAGATGCATTTCCTACCGGAGGAAGTTATCGCAGAACGCTTTGGCCTGACTGCAGACGAAGGCTGTGTGATCGAGGCAGGTGGGACAATTTCACGGGGAGTCCCGGGGCTTGGCTTTCTGTATACGAACAAGGAGTCCATCTCGATTGGGATAGGATGCCTCGTTTCCGGTTTGGCCGCAGCCATGGAAAGGCCATACGACATTCTTGAAGCCTTCAAGCACCATCCTTCGATCCGACCATTGATCGCCGGGTCTGAGGTGAAGGAATATGCTGCGCATCTCATTCCGGAAGGCGGTTATACGGCTATCCCACAGCTCTTCGGCAATGGGTGGGTCGTGGTTGGAGATGCGGCCCAGTTGAACAACACCGCACATCGCGAGGGCTCGAACCTCGCAATGACATCAGGGTATCTGGCGGGTAAAGCGATTGCAGACGTAAAGGATCGCGGCGGCTCGATGGTGAAAAGCAACTTGGCTTTGTACAAGAGCATGCTCGACTCATCCTTCGTCATCAAAGATCTGATGAAGCATAACGAGATGCCAAGGTTTCTCCATGCCAACAGCCAGAACCTGTTTGTTTCATATCCAAAGTTGATATCTAAGGCTGCGCAAAGTTTCGTCCGTGTCGACGGAACTTCAAAACTCGACAAGGAAAAGGCCACGTCTGCCGCCTTCTTGAAAGCACGATCCCGGTGGGGATTAATTTCAGACGCAGTCCGGCTCGCCCGCGCGTGGCGCTAAAAGGAGATCCAGATGAAGGCCATCGTTAAACGGCGTGTTGAGGACAAGCTTTACCAGAACCGATATCTGGTTGACCCGGGCCGCCCACACATATCGGTCAGGAAACACCTCTTTCCAAGCCAAAACCTAATCGCCTTGACGCAAGTGTGTCCGGCGAAATGCTACCAGCTGAACGACAGACGTCAGGTAATCATCGTTTCCGATGGCTGCTTGGAATGCGGGACATGCAACGTGTTATGCGGACCCGACGGCGACATTAAGTGGACGTATCCACAAGGTGGGTTCGGCGTTCTCTTCAAGTTTGGATGAACAGCTTCTTTTGTAAGTTGATACAGCCATTCGTTGGCCCAGCGCATGGTAAGCAAGCAATGACGAATCGGCTGGTGGAGCGCCCTACCAATTTGTAATTTTTATTGACCTTCGAAGTGCAATATGTAGCGCGGAGGACGTTCCAGGATTGTCCTGAGTGCCTAAAGCACTCTCAACCACGTGCTGAATGGAGTAGTTCCGTGGCTGGATCCGATGATGAGAAGATGCCCAAATCTGCAGTGCGGCCGGGTGCTGAGATTGTGGGCGAGAGTGCCGCACTCAGGGAGGTTTTTGAAATCGCCCAGATTGTCGCAAGGAGCAACACGCCTGTCCTGTTGCGAGGTGAGAGCGGTACGGGCAAAGAATTCTTTGCAAAGCTGATACACGATTCCTCGCCGCGCCGCGAAAAGCCCTTCGTAAAGTTGAATTGCGCTGCGCTGTCGGCAGGCGTTCTGGAATCGGAACTATTCGGGCACGAGAAAGGCGCCTTCACCGGCGCTGCCTCTCAGAAAGTAGGTCGGTTCGAGCTGGCGCACGGTGGAACTTTGCTGCTCGACGAAATAGGAGAAATCTCGGCTGAGTYTCAGACCAAGTTGCTGCGCGTTTTGCAGGAAGGCGAACTTGAGCGTGTCGGTGGGACGAGAACATTGAAAGTAAATGTCAGGTTGGTATGCGCGACCAATAAGGATCTCGAAACGGCCGTGGCGGCGGGAGAATTCAGAGCCGACCTATATTACCGGATCAATGTCGTACCGATCACTTTGCCACCACTGAGGCAACGCGACGGTGACATCCCGCGTTTGGCCCAAGTATTCCTTCGGCGTTTCAACAAGGAGAACGGCCGTTCGTTAAGCTTTGCACCCTCCACACTTGATATCCTTTCGAAATGCGAGTTCCCGGGCAATATTCGTGAGCTGCAAAACTGCACACAGAGGACCGCAACTCTCGCCCGTTCGGACATCATCGTTCCTCAAGATCTCGCCTGTGAACAGGGTCGATGCTATTCCCCGCTCCTCAAAAAGGCGGTTGCCGAGCGAGTTGGCAAGGGCGCAGTTCATGGGCTCGCTCGAGGTGAAACCGTGTCAATGGGACAGCCGCGTGATGCCGCCGTCTTCGCGGCCGAAGCCGTAATGGGACACTCAGGTCTGATCGGCAGAGAACGGTTGGAACAGGCGATGGCGACGGCCGGAGGGAATCAGGCTAAGGCTGCGCGGCTCCTTGGTCGTACGCCGCGACAGGTCGGTTACTCTCTGCGCCGGCACGGGATCGAACGAAAACTCTTCTAGTCAAGGAGGTCATTGGTGCAGACCTKCTGCGGCAGGTCGCGCCCAACTGACGCCCGGCAATTCTAGTTTCCCCCACCCGACAAGGTCTACCAAGCGGCCCTGTCGTGTCTCCGACGAAACCTGTAGCAAAGAGGTCTAAACCGGACAACGAAGAGCATATCCAGCTGGCAGGGTGACGTTTCTCAGACTGGCATCGCTCTTGCTCGCGGAACTGAGCTTTCAAGCGTCATTGGAGTTCGTAATGTCCAGAGGGATGAGTAAGTGTAGGATCACCAACACAGCACCTGCCGCACGTGAGTCGGAGGCAACAACGTTCGGTGACCATGCGTCTTCGTCCCGTGGTAGTTCAGAGCCGAATGCTATGGCTCCAGCAATCATTGAAAAGATCAAAGACCACCCGTGCTTCTCGCGGGAGGCGCATCTCTATTTCGCGCGGATGCATCTCGCGGTCGCACCAGCCTGCAATATCCAATGCAATTACTGCAATCGAAAATACGACTGCGCAAACGAAAGCAGGCCAGGAGTAGCATCCCATAGGCTCACTCCCGACCAGGCGCTGCGCAGGGCCATGGCGGTCGCCAACGAAGTGCCGCAGCTTTCGGTGGTGGGCATCGCCGGGCCAGGCGATGCCTGCTACGATTGGAGGAAAACAAAGGCGACGCTCATACCGATCACCCGGGAAATCCCTGACGTCAAGCTTTGCATCTCGACCAATGGTCTCGCACTTCCTGAACACGTCGACGAGCTTGTCGACATGAATGTCGGGCACGTGACGATCACCATCAACATGGTAGATCCGAAGATCGGGACCAAGATCTACCCCTGGATATTCTATGACGGCCGCCGCTACAACGGTATCGACGCGTCCAGGATCCTTCATGAGAGGCAAATGTTGGGGCTCGAAATGCTGGCAGAACGCGGCATCCTCATCAAGGTCAATTCCGTGATGATCCCAGGCGTCAACGACGAGCATCTCATCGATGTTAACAAGTGGGTCAAGGACAGGGGTGCGTTCATGCACAACGTAATGCCCCTGATTTCAGAGCCWACACATGGCACTTTCTATGGCATGAACGATCAGCGTTGCCCTACACCTTCCGAACTAATCGCGCTCCGGGACCGGCTTGAAGGCGACACGAAGGTGATGCGCCATTGCCGCCAGTGCCGTGCCGATGCAGTCGGTCTGCTCAGTGATGATCGCGCAAACGAATTCAAGATTTCCCAACTCCCAGCTGAAGCGACCAACGACAGTGGCAAGCGCCATGCCTATCGCAAGTTGATCGAGCGCGAGCGACGCGCCCAAACATTGGAAGCAAGGGGCGCGGCCATACCGGTCTCAGGTCCATCTGACGAACTTCTCCTTATTGCTGTAACCACCAAAGGTGGAGGCCGGGTCAATGAACATTTCGGTCACGCGCAGGAACTACAAATTTTCTCAGTCTGTCAAAAAGGCATCGGATTGATTGGTCACCTGAAGATCGATCCGTACTGCCTTGGTGGATGGGGGGAGGAGGCTACTCTCAACAGTATCATCAATGCGCTCGAAGGCTTAGATTTGCTGATTTGTTCTCAGATCGGCAATGGCCCTACGAATAAACTCGCACGCCGAGGTGTTCCAGCAACGGGCGCTTATGGCGGCTCCTACATCGAGCAGGCAATCGACGCTCATTATAGCGCGGTGCTTCACCACGACGCTTCAGCACCACGACTTGAGACACACTTTGACTAAACCAGAGGAGCTGAATCATGGCCTTCAAAATCATCGCCTCACAATGCACCCAATGCGGCGCATGCGAATTTGAGTGCCCCTCAGGCGCAATCAGTTTCAAAACTGACAGATTCGTGGTCGATCCTAAAATATGCACGGAGTGCAGGGTTGAGTTCGCCGCGCCCAAATGCAGAGCCATTTGCCCCATGCCGAACACCTGCGTCCCTGCCTGAAAAGCCCTACTAAACGATGGCAAAAGGGCTCGCCTGCGAAAGCATTCTGGCGCAGGCGGGCATCCTCCTCGACAGCAACTCTTGCTGCAACAATGAGGTGGCTGAGCGTGGCAGCATCGCCGGGTCGCACGGGTGCGAAATGGAGAAAATTTACGGGTGTGAAAAAGGAGGTACAGCCCATGAAAGCAATGATCCGCAGAAATGGGGTCTGCTTATCAATCTATATGTCCAAAAAGGATGTCGAGGAGCCGGTTGTCGCGGTGGAGAATCATGACTTGTGGGGCGGCTTTGTATTGCTGAGGAACGGGTGGCTCCTCTCCCTCCCCGACCTCCCGCGGAGCACCCGCTTACCCATCACAGTCGAGGCAAAGAAGCGATCCGATCACGACTGACGCGGCACGCCGAATTTGCGGGGTTGCGCGACTGACTTGGTGACGAAATAGCCGACGGCGAACGTCCACGTCTGCTTCCGGCCACATAGCGCGATCGGCAACAAGGTGCCGATTTCGCTTATAAACGGCTCATCGGCACCCCCGCCGAGCTGAGCCATAACCCCGGAAATTCCAGCTCCCGCTGGCCCAAAATCGGGTAGCACCTCAAAATGGGCCAGAGCTTACTTCAAAATGGATTATTTCAACGGGGCAAGCGAAGAACTTTTCAGCCGTTGCCGGGAACTACTGCGCCGATGCAAGCAAAGGCTTGTCTAACCATACAGACCAAAGCATTGATCTTCCGTCGGGATGCGCTCCACCAATGAGCGTCAGCGCAAAAGGCGGCGTCGCAGCAAGGCTGTCGATAAAAAGAATGGGATGACGATGTAGATGCAAAGTGCGCCGACGTGCAGGCAGACATCCACCACGGGGTGACCGAGCATTATCGGACGTATGAGGTCGATCGAATGCGACAGAGGAAGAAATCGCGCAGCCGTCTGAAAGACAATTGGCAGTTGATCGACTGGAAAGACGGCACCCGAGAGGAACAATATAGGTGTGATAACAAGCGTCTGATAAAAGATGAAATAATCATAGCTCGGAGCAAGGGCGGTGACGACCATCCCAAGGCTTGCAAAGGCCAAACCCGTCAGCGCGATGACCGGAAGCGCATATAGCAGCGACAGCCACTGAGTGTACCCTAGAACGGCCGCGACCATGCCTATACCGGCACCCGCCAGAGCGGCCTTCGTTGCCGCCCAGGCCATCTCACCGAGAACGATATCGCCTAGCCTCAGCTGTGTGTAGAGCATCGCTTCCCAAGTGCGCTGCCCCTCCATCCGGCCGAAAGCTGCGTAAATGGTCTCAAACGTTGCAGCCGTCATCGCACTTGTCGCGACCATTCCAGCTGCCAAGAAAGCAGTATAGGAAACGCCACCGACGCGGCCCACCATCACGCCCAAACCAGCGCCAAGGCCAAACAGGTAGATCAAGGGTTCGGCCAAATGACCCAGAAGCGACGCCAGCGCCGCCTTCTTCCATGCAAGATAATTTCGACGCCAGACCGCAATCCAGTTCAAGCTGCCGCCTGGCAATGCCGTTACGATATCTCCACTCATTGGTACTTCCCCATCTCGCGTCCGGTTAACCGCAAGAAGACGTCCTCTAAGTTCGGCGGCCGCTCCAGGAGGCGCAGACCCCAGTGTCCGCGCAGTTGCGCCCGAACTTGTTCTGGGTCGGGGGTGTAGCAGAACAGCGTCTCGCCGCTGATTTCGATGCGCCGTGCGTTTGGCTTGATCAAAAGGCTAAGCTCCTGCGGGTCTCCGCCATAGATCTCGATGACGGGACAGCCAATCTGCTCCTTTATCAGGTCAAAGGGGCGGCCTTCGGCTATCTTAACTCCACCTTCGAGCACGCACAGCCGGTCACATAAGCGTTCTGCCTCTTCCATGATGTGGGTCGTCAAAAGGATCGTCTTGCCTTGCGCCAACAGCGATCGCAAACGTTCCCAGATCAGGTGGCGTGCGTGCGGGTCGAGGCCGGTGGTCGGTTCATCTAATATAAGGATCTGCGGGTCATTGATCAGCGCGCGCGCCAATGATAGGCGCCGCTTCATGCCTCCAGAAAGATCGGCCACCCRCGTATCTGCCTTGCTCTCGAGGCGTGCAAATTCCAGCAGCGAGGGCACGATCGCTTCGATCTCCCTGGCTTTCATGCGGAAGTACCGGCCGTAGACAAACAGGTTTTCTCTAACCGTGAACTCCATGTCGAGATTGTCGAACTGAGAAACGACACCGATACGGGCGCGCGCCGAACGAGCCTGCCGGGGTACCTGCACTCCGAGCACCGAAATGTTGCCCGCATCAGGCG
>NZ_JBFUAY010000183.1:0-8857 GCF_056406015.1 Rhizobium sp. P1_E1
TCCCTGCGGCACCGGCGAGGCTGGCATGCCGGTCGGCCTGCTGCTTTCGGCCACCGCCCATCGCGATGAAGCGCTGCTGGGGATTGCTCTTGCCGCCGAGCCGGTCATCCGCGACGATTTTGCCTGAATTGGCAATTGAACCGGCCGGATTTAGTTGCCATTGATGGCATGAGGAGATCCCGGAGGAAAGCAAGTGCAGGTTTTGCAAAACGGACGTTTCGCGGTTTCGACATGGTCGCTGCATCGGCTGCTCGGCGCCGTTTATGCCTATAGCCCAGATCCTGACAAAAGTGTTGCGGCGAAAGAACCCTATGGCCCCGGCGCCGCGGCACTGATCGACGTGCCGGCGGCGCTCTCGGCGCGCGGCGTCAACCGGTTGGAGATCTGTTCCTTTCATCTGACGAGCCTCGATACCGCCTATATAGGCGAATTGCGTGACGCAATGGCGGCCTCGAACGTGCTGTTCCAGACGCTGCTCGTCGAGGACGGTGATCCGAGCCATCCGGAGACGGCCGAACGCGATGTCAAATGGATGGCGGAGTGGATTGACATCGCCGCAGCCCTCGGGGCGCAGAGGATGCGCGTCATTGCCGGCAAGCAGAAGCCGACGGAGGAAAACCTTACCCGCGCCGCCCGTCATCTGAACTGGCTGGCCGGAAAGGCGGAAGGCAGCGGCGTGCGCGTCGTCGTCGAGAACTGGTTCGATCTGCTGCCGTCGCCGATCGAAATGAACTGGCTGCTGGACCGGCTGGACGGCAAGGTCGGCCTCAACGGCGACCTCGGCAACTGGCCGGCGCCGGTCAAATATGAAGGCCTTGCCGACATCATGGGCCGGGCAGAAATCTGCCATGCCAAGGCCGATTACGGCGCTACCGGCCTCGATGCCGAGGATTACCGCACGTGCCTGGATATGTGCGAGAGGGCCGGTTACGCCGGTCCCTTCACGCTGATCTACGACTCGCCCTTCTTCCCGGATGAATGGGATGGCATCCTGCTGCAGAAGGCGTTCATCGAGGATTTCCTGCGCAAGGCGCCGGCGCGCAAGACGGCTTAAATCAGAAGTGCTTCTTGCTCATTCCTGGCGAGGGAACCTTTGGTTTTCCTCCAGCACGTTCAGATCCATGTGGTTGCGCATATAGCGCTCCGAGGCCTTCTGCAGCGGCTGATAGTCCCACGGATAATAGGCTCCATTGCGCAGCGCCGCATAGACCACCCAGCGGCGCGCCTGGCTTTCGCGCACGGCTGCGTCGAAATCGGAAAGGTTCCAGCGTCGTCCGGCCTGTTCGACAAGCCTTGCCAAGATCTCGGCATGCGCCGGGTCTGCCGCCAGATTGTCGAATTCCCTAGGATCGGTCTCGAGATCGAACAACATCGGTGGGTCCTTCTCGCAGAGCGAGAGCTTGTATCGTCCGTCCCGGATACAGACGAGCGGCGCTTCGGAACCCTCCGCGGCATATTCCATCGGCACAGGGCTGCGGCTGCCGGTGCCTTCGGCAAGCGCTGCGAGATCCTCGCCCTCGGTCCATGGTTTCAGCGAGGCGATATCGATCCCGGCAAGACCCGCCAGCGTCGGCGTCACGTCGAGGGTGGAGACGGGCTGGTCGATCCGTTTGGGCTTCCAGCCGGGTGCCGCGATCATCAGCGGAACGCGGGCCGATCCTTCGAAGAAGTTCATTTTGAACCAGAGGCCGCGATCGCCGAGCATGTCGCCATGGTCGGACGCGAACAGGATGATGGTGTTTTCGGCCATGCGGGTCCGTTCCAGGACGCCGAGAATGTCGCCGATCTTCTCGTCGACATAGGAGATATTGGCGAAATAGCCGCGCCTTGCCCGCCTGATTTGCTCATCGCTGATGTCGAAAGCGTCGTGATCGCAGGCTTTCATCAGACGCTGCGAGTGCGGGTCCTGCTGCTCGAAGGCAATCGGCGCAACCGCCGGGTCAAGTGCCGGGCAATCCTCATAGAGGTCCCAGAATTTGCGGCGCGCGACATAAGGGTCATGCGGATGGGTGAAGCTGACGGTCAGGCACCAGGGACGCTCGTCGTGTCCGCGCGAGAGATCGAACAGCTTGCGGGCGGCGTGGTAAGCGACCTCGTCGTCATACTCCATCTGGTTGGTGATCTCGGCAATCCCGGCGCCGGTGACTGAACCCAGATTGTGATACCACCAGTCTATGCGTTCGCCGGGCTTGCTATAGTCGGGCGTCCAGCCGAAATCGGCGGGGTAGATGTCGGTCGTCAGGCGCTCCTCGAAGCCATGCAACTGGTCGGGGCCGACGAAATGCATCTTGCCGGAAAGCGCCGTCTGGTATCCGGCAGCGCGCAGATGATGCGCATAGGTCGGAATGTCAGAGGCGAATTCGGCGGCATTGTCATAGACGCGGGTTCGGCTCGGCAATTGTCCGGACATGAAGGAGGCCCGCGCCGGTGCGCAGAGCGGGCTTGCCGTATAGGCGTTGGTGAAACGCACGGAACGCTCGGCCAATGATTTCAGATGCGGCGCATGAAGGAAATCGGCCGGGCCGTCGGGAAAGAAAGTGCCATTCAACTGATCGACCATCAGGATGAGGATATTCGGACGCGCCATGTGACATTGTCTCCTGGGATCTCAAAGGTCGGGGAAGGTCCTGCTGAAGGGGCACCCCTTGCTATTTGCAGATCTTATCAAAGCCAGTATCATCATGCTTGTAAAGCTGGCTTTTTTTGATCGTTGCCTAAAGGAATTTTTATGTCAGACCGCCGGCCTGAGCTTGGGTGGATGCGCATCTTCGCGGAGGTCGCAAGGCTCGGCAGCTTTTCGGCCGCGGCGGCAGCTCTCGGCCTTACGCAGCCTGCCGTCAGCTATCAGATCCGGCGGCTGGAAGAGCAGTTCGGTGTGATCCTGCTGCGCCGCCAGCATCGCGGCGTCGAGTTGACCGCGGAGGGCGAGCGGCTTTTCCAGGTCGCCGCCAAGGCGGTCGGCGACATCGATGCCCTGGCGCGCAGCTTCCGCACTGAGGCTCAAAGGCCGGTCGTCAGACTGAGAACCGACTATGCTTTTTCAGCGCTTTGGCTGATTCCGCGCATGCATGGCTTTCGCCAGCTTCACCCGGAAACGGATATACAGATCGTCGCCACCCAGAGGCTTGAGCCCGGCTTTCGTGACGATGGAGATGTGGTGGTGGTTTTCGGCACACGGGCCGAATTCAGCGCCATCGGATCGCTTCTGCTRCAGGAAAAGGTCGTGCCCGTCTGCACGCGAGGATTTCTCGATCGCAACGGGCCGTTCGATGATCCGCAGCAGCTTGCCAAGGCGATCCTGATCCATCTCGATTCGCCGACGCCATCGCCCTGGTTCGATTGGCGAAGTTATCTTGCCGAATTCTCCGTTACTCGCGATCTCCATGCCGGCCGCGGCGATGTCAGCTTCAACACCTATTCGCTGGTCGTCCAGGCCGCTCTCAGCGAGCAGGGCGTGGCGATCGGCTGGATGGGGCTGGTCGATACGCTTCTCTCTAAACATATGCTGGTGGAAGCCGGGCCGCCGCTCGAGGCACGCGACCGCGGTTACTGGCTGATACCGCCGCGATCGGCAAATATTCACAGCGAGAGGCTCAGCACCTGGCTGGTGGATGAAGTCGGCAGGACCTGACATTCAGACCGAGGCCGGTGTGTCATTGCATCCGGAATATGTTCGCGTTCAGGAGAGAAGTCTTGTCATGACCGACGCCGATCGACATTGTGGCATCGATTCATAGGGAAGGGCCGAAGCATGTCGCGAACCGTCGGATACGTCGTTGGACTGCTCATGATCCTCTTGGGACTGATCTGGATCGCACAGGGAAGCGGTTATTTTCCCTACCCGTCATCCAGCTTCATGATCAACCAAAGCATCTGGGTTCTCTGGGGAAGCATCATGGCTGTCGCGGGGCTCGCCGTGACGGTCATTATTTCACGGCTGCGCCGGAGAGGATGAGCCGGCAACCCGTACATGGCTTTGAGGGAATTCGGCATCGAAGAGTTCCCCGAGGTCAAATATCTGGCCGCTGGCGGCCTGTCGAATTGAGGAGAATGGCATGAGCGCAGCTGAAATCGACGGCTTTGCGGACCGGATCAGGCAACACCGCGGCGGCATGATCTCCGCCTGGATCGGGATTCCCGACGCCACGCTCGCCAATCACCTGGCGCAGGAGGCCTTCGACACCATCGTGCTGGATATGCAGCACGGCATGTGGGACATGCCCTCGGCAGCGAACGCCGTCGCCCAGGTGCGGCTTGCCGGCAAGCCAGCGCTGGCGCGCATACCGGTCGGTGATTTCGCTTCCGCCTCGCGCCTGCTCGATGCCGGAGCCTCCGGCATCATCGCCCCGATGATCAATTCGGCCGAAGACGCGCAAGCCTTCGTCAAGACCACCAAATACCCGCCACTTGGTGACCGCAGCTGGGGACCGTCGCTGGCGCTGAACCATACCGGCCTGTCGGCCGATGATTATCTGAAAAACGCCAACGCGCTCACCGTCGCCATCGCCATGGTCGAGACCCGGGCAGCACTCGAGGCGATCGACGACATTCTCGGCGTTGCCGGCATCGATGGCATCTTCATCGGTCCTTCCGATCTTTCGATCGCCCTGTCGAACGGCGACCAGGTTGCGCCGAACGCCGCCGAGATCGACAGCGCCATGCAGCATGCGGTTTCGCGCTGCCGCGCCCACGGCAAATTCGCCTGCGCCTTCGCCGGGGACGGCGAGCGGGCCGGCGAGCTGCTGAAATTCGGCTTCGATCTGGTCATTGCCGGTGCCGAGACAGCGCAGCTGCGCTCCGGCGCTCGCCGTGCCATCAATGCCGCCCGGAGGATTGCTTCTGCTTGAACGTCATTTCGCCGGCTTGACCGCCAGCCAGATGACGTGCCGGGCGCCGCCGCGTTTGCCGTTGGCGCGTGTGTTGACCGCATCGACGGAAAAACCGCTGTCCTTGAGACGCCGCGTGAAATCGGGGTCCGGACCGGACGACCAGACGGCGAGCACGCCGCCGGCGCGCAACGCCTCGCGGGCGGCGCGAAGGCCGGCGAAATCGTAAAGCCGGTCGTTGGATTTGCGGGTCAGGCCATCAGGGCCGTTGTCGACATCGAGCAGGATCGCATCATAGGCGCCTTTACCGGAACGGATCGCCTCGCCGACATCGCCCTGATGGATGCCGACGCGCGGGTCGTCGAGGCAGCCCTGGAAAACCTCGGCCATCGGCCCGCGTGCCCAGGCGATCACGGCAGGCACCAGTTCGGCGACGGTGACGCCGGCATCTTCGGGAAGGACGGTGAGGGCGGCGCGCAGGGTAAAGCCCATGCCGAGCCCGCCGATCAATATCCTTGGCTTCGGGTGCGCCTTGATTCGTTCCCAGGAAAGCGTCGCCAGCGCTTCTTCCGAGCCGCTGAGACGACTGTTCATCAGCTCGTTGGCGCCGAGCATGATCGAAAATTCGCTGCCGCGCTGCTTCAGCCTGAGTTCGCCGCTTTCACCGGGAATGGTCGCGGAATCGAGCTGGATCCAGGGCAGCATGACGATTTTGCCTCATATGAAAGAGACCGTCCCCTAGCATAGGGCACGCGAGGAGGCCAGCAAGCCGGCCTCAGATCATCCGCATAAAATGATCCTGCTCGAATTCGATGATGTCGCCCTGCGGCACGGCCGAACGGCGGCGGATGTCCTCCACCTCGTCGGGCCTCAGCCGGGCCTTAGGGTCGTCGAAGCGGACATCCGGATCGGGTACGGCCGAGAGGAGCAGACGGGTATAGGGGTGCAGCGGATTGTCGATCACCTTGGCGACGCTGCCCCATTCGACAATCTGGCCGGCATACATCACGGCGATGTCGTCGGCGACGTAACGGGCGGTGGCGATATCATGGGTGATGTAGAGCAGACCGAGATTCATCTCCTGCTTCATCTCGTTCAATAGGTTCAGCACGCCGAGGCGCACCGAGACGTCGAGCATCGAGGTCGGTTCGTCGGCGACGATCACCTCCGGCTTGACGGCCAAGGCGCGAGCGATGTTGACGCGCTGGCGCTGGCCGCCGGAGAGTTCATGCGGATATTTTGGCGCGACAAGATCGGGATCGAGCCTGACGCGCTGCAGCAGTTCGCGGACCGCGACGTCGATCTCGGCCCCCTTGATCTCCGGTCGATGCAGCTTCAGGGGCCGCCGGAGATGATGGGCGATGGTGTGGGCAGGGTTCAGCGAGGCGAAGGGGTCCTGGAAGATCATCTGCACCGAGCGGCGGTAACGGGCGATCTCAGCGGATTTCGCCGCCTCGACAGGCCGGCCCTTGTAGAGAATCCGGCCGGATGTCGGCAGATATTCGCGCATCGCCATGCGGGCGCAGGTGGTCTTGCCGCTGCCGGATTCGCCGACGAGCGCCAGCGCCCGCCCGGCATGCAGCGAAAACGAGATGGCGCGCGCCGCATGCACGGCTCCGGAACCATGGCCGAAGGCCTTCGTCACCTGGTCGAGTGCGAGAATGGCGTCTGTCATAGCAGCACTCCTCCATGCAGCGAGGGGAAGGAGGCCCAGAGCTTTTTCGTGTAGTCATGCTTGGGCGTCCTGTAGATCGCCTCGGCCGTGTTCTGCTCCACCAGCTTGCCGGCGAGCATGATGCCGATGCGGTCGCAGAACTGCACCATCAGCCCGAGATCATGGGTGATGAACARCACGGAAAAGCCGAAGCTGCGACGCAGTTCGTTGATGCGCTGCAGGATTTCGCGCTGGACGACGACGTCGAGCGCCGTCGTCGGCTCATCCATGACGACGAGCTTCGGATCGAGCGCCATGCAGATGGCGATGACGATGCGCTGGCGCATGCCGCCGGAAAACTGGTGCGGATAGTCTCGCATGCGATCCGGCGCGATATCGACGAGCGTCAGCATCTCGGCGGTGCGCTCGCGGGCTTCCGCGCGGCTCATGTTCTTGTGAGTGCGTAGCATGTCGTAGAATTGCGTCTCGATGCGCAGCACCGGGTTCAGCGAGTTCATGGCGCTCTGGAAGACCATGGCGACCTCGCGCCAGCGGAACGCACTGAGCGCCTGCCGGTCGAGGCCGAGCACGTCGCGGCCATCGAGCAGGATGCGGCTTTCCTTGCGGATCAGCGCCGGTGGCTTGTGCAGGCGGCTGATGGCAAAAGCGATGGTGCTCTTGCCGCAGCCGGATTCGCCGGCAAGGCCGAAAACCTCGCCGGGTGCGACATCGAAGCTGACATCCTTGACGGCGCGGAAATCCTTTTCCTCGCCGATATAATCGATGGTGAGATTTCTCACCGAGAGCAKCGGCTGCGTCACAGGCGGCCCTCCCCGGAACGGACGAGCAGGGACCAGCGCTTCAGATGATTGCCGGTGCGCAGCCGTGGATTGGCGATCTCGTCAACGGCGAAGTTCAGCAATGACATGCCGATGCCGAGGAAGGCGAGCGCGAAGCAGGGGGTGAGAATATCCCACCAGGCGCCGACCGAAAGGGCCGAGGCCTTCTGCGCGTTGTAGAGCATGGTGCCCCAGGAGATCGCTCTCGGATCGCCGAGGCCGAGGAATTCCAGCGTCGCTTCGGTGATGATCGCGAAGATGACGCTGCCGATGAAATTGATGCCGACGATAGAAATCACGTTGGGAAAGATCTCGAATGTCATGATGCGCCATTGCGGCTCACCCATCATCTCGGCCGATTTGACGAAATCCTTCTGCTTGACGGAGAGCGTTTCGGCACGGGTGACGCGTGCGCCCCAGGCCCAGGAGGTGGCGCCGAGGATGAGGGCGATGACGAGGGGGCTTGCCTGGCCGATGAAGGCGGCAAGCACCAAGAGCAGCGGCAGGTTCGGAACGACCAGCACCATATTGGTGAAGAAGCTGATGATCTCGTCGGTCTTGCCGCCGCGATAGCCGGAGATGATGCCGAGTGCCGTGCCGACGAGCGTGATCAGCAGGCCGGCGCCGAAGCCGACGGCAAGCGAAGTGCGGGCACCGTAGATCAGCCGGGCGAAGACATCCTGGCCGATGCGCGTGGTGCCGAGAATATGGTCGAGTGACGGCGCCTGGTGCGGTCGTCCGGTGYGGGCAGCCGGGTCGTATTGCGTCAGGAGGGGCGCTGCGATCGCGACGAGGACGATGAAAGCGATGATGACGAGGCCGATCAGCGCCTTGCGGTTTTGAAGCAGGTTCTTCATCTCATGCTCCCTTCAGCCGCGGGTCGAGCAGCACATAGCTGACGTCGACGATAAAATTGGCGATCAGCATGGTCGCGGTCATGATGAGGAGCTGGCCCTGGATGACGGGATAGTCGCGGGCGAGGATCGCCTGATAGAGAATATTGCCGAGGCCGGGATAGTTATAGACGACCTCGGTCACCAGCGAACCGCCGAGGATGGTGCCGATGGCGATGGCAAGGCTGGAGACGGTCGGCAGCAGGGCGTTGCGCGCCGCATACCAGAGCATCACATGCCGGTCGGAAAGGCCCTTGGCGCGGGCCATGACGATATAGTCCTCGCCGAGCAGGTTGATCATGTTGTTGCGCATGGTGACGGTGAAGCCGCCGATCAGCACGGTGCAGAGCGTCACCATCGGCAGGATGCCATGATAGGCGAGGCTGCCGATATATTGCAGGCTGAAGGCCGGATCGAGTGATGGGTCGGCGGCATAACCGTTCGGAAACCAGCCGAGCGTGAAGCCGAAGGTGAAGAGCACGATCAGCGAGGTGACGACGGCCGGCACCGAGGTGGCAAAAATCGCGCCGACGGAGACGATGACATCGAACTTGCTGCCGCGACGCCAGGCGGCGACGATGCCGAGGAGGGTGCCGAGCGCGAAGCTCACGATCGTCGCGGTGCCCATCAGGCCGACCGTCCAGA
>NZ_JBFUAY010000184.1:0-8798 GCF_056406015.1 Rhizobium sp. P1_E1
GCTCCTCCTCGCTGTCTTCCTTCGTGGAAAGAAGACGCCCCGCCTGCCGGCTATAGAAGTACCGATCGTCAGCGGAAAACGCCTGGCGGAAAACACTTTGCAAATCGCTGAACCCGGTAAAGCCGAGCTTCTGCGAAAGTCGCGTCAGGGTCGAAGGGTTCACCCCGAGGGTGTCGGCCAGTTCGGAAATGGTTCGAACCGCGGTCTGTTCCGGTGTGTCCACCAGCTTCGCCAACACGTCGAGAGCCTTGTTGCCGAGAGAGATGTTGGCGTTCTCACGGTTGATGCTCACCGTGAGGTTTCGGAGTTCCTCGATTGTCGCCGGTTTTGCAAATCCAGTCGCTCCATCCGTCAAAACCATGCGTCTGCCTCGATGTCACATTGTCGCGATCTTCAGGCCGGTATTTTCGAAACGTGCCGCCGATCCCGCGCTATCATAAACAGCCCAGTCGACGCTGTCCCTGCCGATTTTGAATACGGCGGTCGCAAGGGTGTTCTCGTTATCAGGATCGTCCGGCTGGACGCGGTAGATCGGAAGAATGCGATGTTCTTGATCCCATAGGACAGACAATGGTGCCGGCGGTTCGTCGTTTGCATCGAGAATATCCTGACCACGTTCCTGCCGTGAGCCGGACGACCCCGTTATGATTTGCGGCTCGAATGCCATCTCCACGTGGACAAGATGATTTGCATGGACGGCTGGGCTTGCGATTTCCGCGATCGAGCAGTTCGCATGCGTGAACTCGACGCTGACCAAGCGGGACTGCCCTGCCTGCGCCAGCGTGAAGTGGAACGCGCCGGAGCGCGGTGCCTCAGACAGTAAAGTCAGTGCGGCGTCGATCGTCGCGCAGTCGAGAACGGCGCGGCTCAGCACCATCCGCGGCAATCCATCTCCGGCAAGCGTTGAGCGGATGTTGTTCACGGTAAGCACGAGACCGCTACCATTGATCGCAAATGTATGGCCGGGTATCGATCCCGGATAGACGAATGCCGTGAATGGCTGACCCTGGTTCGGGGTGATGGTCGCCAGCGCGCATCGCGACCGCAGCCCCGGATCGCCGTCTTCGTTATGGGCTATGACCGGGAATGAACCCGGTATCTGGACCGTGGTGCAGCCATCCGGCGCCATCGCCCAGACGTCGCCCCGGCAGTTCCACGCAAAGACTTCGTCGAAGGGCAGCTCCATTCCGTCCGCCAGGCCTGAGAGTTCCTGCAGATACTGCGGATAACGCTCCTCGACCACTGACCTCGCCGCACGTATGCGGTCGTCGTGCCTGAGCGCCATGACCGTCGCCCATGCATAGGTCTTGACGAGGTGTCCGTGAACGAGGGACGCGCCATGACGACCGAGACCCCGTCCGATATCGTAGTGGCTTCCCGAAAGGGTCAGGCTGGCAAGGCGATAGTCTGTGTCAATGGACATGCTGCAGGAACTCGCGGAGGCGTGGATTTTCGGGGCTGTCGAGGAGAACGGCCGGATCGCCGTCAACGGCGATGTTGCCGTTCTCCATGAAGATCAGCCGGGTTCCGACCTTGCGGGCGAAACCGATTTCATGCGTCACCACGATCATCGTCATGCCCTCTTCGGCCAACGACTGCATGACGCGCAACACCTCATGACGCAGTTCCGGATCAAGCGCCGAAGTCGGTTCGTCAAACAACATCAGCTTCGGTTTGACCGCCAGGGCGCGAGCGATGGCGACACGTTGCTGCTGGCCTCCAGACAACTCCGACGGATAGTGATGGCCGCGGTCCGCTAGCCCGACCTTTGCAAGCAGCGCCGTCGCCTGTTCGGTTGCGTCCGCCTTGCTCAGGTTGCGGACCCTGCGGGGTCCAAACGCAACATTCTCGAGCGCAGTCATCTGCGGGAACAGATTGAACTGCTGAAACACCATCCCAGCCTCCTGCCGGATCAGCCGGACCTTGGAACGGCTTTCCCGTACGCTGATTCCATCAACGATCAGATCGCCGCCGTTGATCTCCTCAAGCGCGTTGATGCAACGCAGCAGGGTGGACTTTCCGGATCCGGACGGGCCGATCAACACGACGACCTCACCTTCGTCAATCTTGAGATCGACGTCCTTCAAGACCGAAATCGGCCCAAAGTTCTTGGTGACATTTTTGAATTCGACGAGGCTCACAGGATTCGCATCCTTTTCTCGGTTACACGCAGGATGAGGGTCAGCGTTCCGGTCATGATCAGATAGAACACGGCAACGGCTGACCAGATTTCGACGGCGCGGAAGTTCGCCGCCATGATTTCCTGGCCCTGGCGGGTCAGTTCGCCCACACCGATGACGATGAACAGCGACGTGTCCTTCAAACTGACGATGAATTGATTTCCGAGCGCCGGGATCATGCGCCGGAAGGCTAGCGGTCCTATGACGTAGAACAGCACCTTCCAGAGCGGAAGACCCAGCGCGAGCCCGGCTTCCTTCAGTCCTTTGTGGATGGACAGAAACGATCCCCGGACGATTTCGGCGATATAGGCCCCGGCATTGACGACGATCGCGGTGATCGCCGCGGTGATCGGATTGATCCTGATATCGGCGACCAGCGGAAGCGCAAAATAGATGAACATGACCTGCACGACGATCGGGGTGCCACGGATGAGTTCGACATATATGAAAGCGATCACGTTCAGGACGACATTGCCATAGGCGCGCATCAGGCCGGCAACGATACCGATGATAAGGCCACCGACAAGCCCGGCTAGCGCGATCATGACCGTCAGCTGCGCGCCCTTGAACAGTTCCGGCAGCGCCTGCCAGACAACCGACCATTCGAATTCCATAGAAATCATCTCCATGCGAGGAAGGAGCGCCGGCCGAGCCGGCGCTGATAATCTCGTATTGGAGATCAGCTCTTGGGCGGCTCGGTACCGAACCACTTCTTGTAGATGGTGGTATAGGTGCCATCGGCCTTCAGCTTGGCCAGCGAGGCGTTGACCTTTGCGACAAGTTCGCTGCCCTTGGGGAACGCCATGCCGTACTGCTGTGCCATCATCTGGGCACCGACGGTCTTCACTTTACCCTGGCCATTGGTCTTGATGTAATAGAGCACGTTCGGCGTGTCGTGCATCGCGGCGTCGGCGCGGCCTGTTGCAACTTCGAGATAGGCGTTGTCGCTGTTCGGAAACAGGCGCAGTTCTGAATCCTTGAAGTTCTCCTTGGCGTAATCGGTGGCGGAAGTTCCCGTCTTCACGGCAAGCGTCTTGCCCTTGAGATCTTCCGGTCCCTTGATAGCGCTGTCCGTCGGAACCATCAGCAGGAAGCCGCTGTCATAGTAGCCGTCGGAGAAATCGATGACCTTCTTGCGTTCGTCCTTGATCGTGATGCCGGCGAGACCGACATCGACCTGTTTCGTCTGAAGGGCGGGAATGATGCCGTTGAAGTCCATCGGCTGCAGTGTGTAGGTGACGCCAATGTCCTTAGCGACAGCATCCCAGAGGTCGATGTCGAAGCCGACATACTTGTCGCCTTCCTTGAACTCGAACGGTACGAATGCCGTATCGGTGGCAACGACCAGATCGGCGGCGCGTGCCGGCAGTGAGAACGCGATTGTCGCTGCAACAGCGGCTCCAAGTAGGTATCCAAATCTCAGTTTCATGTGAGTTCCCCTTTTTTGGGCAAATGCATTCGGCGTTTGCCTTTGATCGACGTACGCAAATATAGACTGCATTATTAATGCTGTCGCATTCAAAATTTGCACTGCCGTGTCGAGAGGGTGTGAGGAATGACCAAAAGCAAGGCGCCGCTTGCCAACAACGGAAACATCCGATCCCCGACGCCCAAAGACGGTCACGGCGGTAGATCTCTGAGATTCCAAGCGGTTAGCATGTGCAGGAAATCTTGAAGTAAAAAACACGGCCTTCCGGGCGCGCACATAAAATGGCCAAGACGATCAAAAATGATCCAGATAGATCATATATTTTATTCACGAAACGAATGGATCACAAATTATTACAATGTCGCTTAACCCGGGCCATGGGCGCAAATGCTGGTCTGAAACGCCTCGCAAAACCGTTTCGAGCGCACGACAGAAAAAGCCGGCCTCTGTCGAGGTCGGCTTCGGTCAAGAATGCAGGAAAAGCTGATCGCTTGTTTATGCGATTGCCAAGCCATCCGGGAGGACTACGCCAGGCCGGCAACCGCCATATCGATCGCGTCGCCGAGACGCTCAACGATCGTGTCGATATCCCGGTCCGTGACGATAAAGGGCGGTGCCAACAGAACGTGATCGCCCGTTTTCCCGTCGATCGTGCCGCCCATCGGATAAACCATCAGGCCTCGGGCCATCGCTTCCCTTTTAATGCGAACGTTCAGTTTTGCCGATGGATCGAACGGCGTTTTGGTGGACCGATCCCTGACAAGTTCAACGCCTCGGAACAATCCTCGTCCGCGGATGTCGCCGACATGGTTGTGGTTGCCGAGACGTTCGATCAGTCGGGTTTCAAGGTGATCTCCCATGGCGACCACATTGGCCAGAAGGTTTTCGTTGCGGATGACGTTTTGAACGGCGAGGCCGGCGGCGGCAGCCATCGGGTGGCCCATATAGGTGTGACCATGCTGGAAGAAACCGGACCCATTGGCGAAGGCGTCGAAGATCCTGCCCGAAAGAAGCACGGCTCCAACAGGTTGATAACCGCCGCCCAATCCCTTGGCGATAGTCATGAGATCGGGGACGACACCATCCTGTTCGCAGGCGTGAAGCGTGCCCGTCCGGCCCATCCCGCACATGACCTCGTCGAGGATAAGCAGGACGCCATACCTGTCGCAGATCGCACGAATCTTCTCGAGATAATCGGCAACCGGTGGCACTGCGCCAGACGTGGCGCCCACGACGGTCTCCGCCACGAAAGCGATGACCTGATCTTCGCCAAGTTCGAGAATCTTGTCCTCAAGCTGCTGAGCGGACCGCGCGGCGAAGGCTTCATCGGCTTCGCCTTCTTGCCGCAGCCGATAGGCGTAGCAGGGATCGATATGGTGTGTTTCGATCAGAAGAGGCCGAAACTGCGAACGCCGCCACTCGTTGCCTCCCGTCGCAAGCGCTCCCAGCGTGTTTCCGTGATAGCTCTGACGACGGGCGATGATGTGCCGGCGCCGCGGTTCGCCCATCTCGACAAAATACTGGCGTGCCATCTTCAACGCTGCCTCGACCGCTTCCGAGCCACCGCTGACGAGATAGACATGATCAAGGCCCTGCGGCGCGTCTTCGACCAACCGGTCAGCGAGCCGCTCGGCGACGTCGGTCGTGAAAAAACCGGTGTGCGCATAGGCCATAGTGTCGAGCTGTTCGTGCAATGCGGCAAGGACTGCGGGATGCGCATGGCCGAGGCACGAGACGGCCGCTCCTCCCGACGCATCGATATAACCTTTTCCATCGGCATCGAAAATTTCGATACCTTGGCCGCGCACCGCGACGGGAAGTTTCGAATGGATCGCACGATGCAGAATATGGGTCATGACCGTTTTTTCGGGTTCCGTGGTTTGAGATGAGTTTTGAACGAAGCAAACAGTTCGTCGGACCGTCTGAGCGCTTCGACCGCGTTCTCGCCTGCGTTTCCGGCGATGAGAGTGCCAAGGACTTCGGCAACGGCGAAGGCCGGCGACATCGTATGGAAGAAGGACGCACTATCGGTAGCGACGAGCACGGCGACGGTAGCGAACTGGGCGAGAGGCGCTACTTCGCTGTCGGTCACGGCAACGACAGGAACGCCCTTTTGGTGGGCGTATTCGGCGATTTCGATGGTCGCGCGGGTATAGGGCAGAACGCTGGCAACGAGGAGCACGTCATCGATGCGCGCGTTCCCGATGGCGTCCGCGCCGGTTCCGCCCAGACCGTCCAGCATGACGGACTTCTCGCCGATCAGCGACATCATGTAATGCAACTGCCATGTGACTGAATGGCTCGACCGAAGTCCCAGGCAGTAGACCCGTCTTGCCGCAGCCAGCAGCGTGGCCGCTTCAACGATCCGGTTCAAGGATTGTGGCTCCGCCAACTGGGCGACCTGGGTGCTGATCGAGGCGAGCATGTCTGCGGCGAGCGCATGGTCGCCCTTGAGCTTCTGGCTGGCGACCTGAGCCCCGGCCTTTCCGGCAAAACCGGGCTCCTTGCCACGCACCGCCTCGGCATACATCGCACGGATCGCGTCGTATCCGTCGAGGCCGAGATGTTTTGCCAGGCGGGTCATGGTCGCAGGCTGGACACCGGCATGCTTCGATTGCTCCCGCATGGAAAGGAGGGCGACATCGCGGGGATGGTCCAGGATGTAGCGCGAAGCCGTCTGCAATTGCGCGGACATGCTGTCAAACGTGTCAATGATGGCTTGGCGAAGAGGTGCTTGATCCATGTCTGACTTATAATCCCCTTGCAGGCAATTGCAACATATGTTTCACAAAAGTATACTATGATCCGTATGGATCAAGGCGAGGAGCGCTTTCATGAGTATTGAGACTGGTTTGAAGTCCGTCGCAATAGCGGTTGCTCCGAACGGAGGCCGCAAGACCAAGCTGGAACATCCGAACCTTCCTTTGACAGCAACGGAGCTTGCCGAGACCGCCGTTCGATGCAAAGAGGCGGGCGCCGCGATGATTCATGTCCACGTTCGCAAGAATGATGGCAGCCATCTTCTCGATGCGGACGCATACCGGAAGGCGATGTCGGCTATCCGGTCACGCGTCGGTGATGACCTCGTCGTGCAGATCACCAGTGAGGCACTCGGAGTTTATACGCCGGCCGAGCAGATCGCAGTCGTCAAGGAGACATGCCCGGAAGCGGTGTCACTCGCGCTACGGGAACTTGTCCCGGACACCTCGTTCGAAGCTGCCTTCGCCGATCTCCTGGCCTGGATGGCGCGGGAGGGTGTACTCCCCCAGATCATACTCTACGATCCCTCCGAGGCTGTAGTGCTTGCGGACATGCAGACGCGCGGCCTCATACCCTGGCGCACCATTTCCGTGCTCTTTGTGCTTGGGCGATACACGGCAGAACAGACATCGCAGCCGACCGATCTCCTGCCATTTCTGGCGACCGGCATTCCACGTTTCGAGCATTGGAGTGTTTGTGCATTCGGCCGTCATGAAGCAGCCTGCGTTTCAGCGGGCGCGCTGTTTGGAGGAAATGTGCGGGTGGGTTTTGAGAACAATACCCGGCTTCCCAATGGAGCGGCTGCATCCGGCAACGAAGATCTTGTCATCGCTGTGTCTCAGACAGTTCAGAGCTTAAATTACAAACTGGAAAGCGGCGTCGATCTCAGGCAGCGATTGATTAAACTAGCAAGTTAGCCAATGCGCCGGCGGTTCCAGCATTTGCAGAAAAGGCTACGGCAGGAATGGCGGATTGCTCACAAAGCGGTGGCATCGGATCGAAAGCCTGGCAGGTCACCCTTTCTCCTATGGCGTACCGCTGAATTACGGGGTCTGCGTTTCGTATCCCATCAAGGCGATCGTCCTGCCTCTTGTCGCAAGACATTATGGGCGGCAGCGATATTCTCATATCCCGCTGCATCTTGTAGGGTCGGCATCTGCAGACCTACGGGAAAGTTCAGCGATGAAGAAGACCTTCAATCCGGCGTCGGTACGCCGGCCTTTTGGAAATTACAATCACGGCCTGCTCGTGCCGCCCGGCGCATCGCTCCTGGTCACGTCGGGCCAGCTTGGTATCGGTCTCGATGATGCTGTTCCGAGCGACATCACTGCTCAGGCGGAACTCTGCTTCGAGGCGATCAAGGCGATTCTGCAGGAGGCAGAGATGAGTTTTGCCGATGTGATCCGCATTTCGGGCTTCGTCACCCGCCGTGAGGATTTCCCGGCCTATATGGCTGTCCGGGATCGCTATACGCTCGATCCGAAGCCGGTTTCCACCTTGCTCGTCATCGGCGGTTTTACGCGCCCTGAGTTCCTCGTCGAGGTCGAGGTGACGGCCRCGAAAATCTTGTAGAGTATTTCCGTTTTTTCTTCGAAGCACCGAGATGCTCTACCTCTTTGTTTTCACGCAATTCCCGGCAAGAGCGCTTCGCGCTTTGCCTGGCAAAACCGCGGCACACTTTTGCTCGAATTGCTCTAGAATCGCTCCATCGCGTCTCCGACGCGGGTGAGGAATTTTGCCCGCGTCTCTGGCGTGCAATTGTTCATATCGTAATGGGCGAGGAACGTCACCGGCCTCACCGGATTGATCTGCGCCCTCAGCACGCGCTTGACGATTTTCTTCGGCGGGTTGCCGGCGGCGAAGGCGCGGAAGGGCGTTGCCCCGTAAGTCAGGACGGCTGCGAGCTTGCGGATGTGGCGCAGCCGCGATTCTACCTTGCCGTTGACCAATTGGAAGGAAACACCCGGTAGCCACACACGGTCGAAATATCCCTTCAGGATAGCCGGAAAGCCGAAGTTCCAGATCGGGGTGCAGATCACCAGCCCCTCGGCCGCTTTGAGCCGGTCGACATGGGGCGCCACCAGCTTCAGATTTTCTGGATAGTCGTGATAGACGAGCCGGTCGTGGCGCGAGAGCACCGGATCGAACTGCTCTTCATAGAGGTCGCAGGCGTCCACCATATGCCCGGCCTTCTCAAGGCTCTCGACGGTCTGCCGGTAAAGCGCCTTGCCGTAACTTTCCTCGACCGGGTGAGAGTGGAGGACGAGAACCCTCATGAAGCCTCCATCAGGGCCGCCAGGCCGGGGAAGAGATAGTTCTTGCCGGCGTTGAAATCGAAATCAGGATTTTCCCACGCAATCATCTTGCCGGGATTGAGCAGGCCCTTCGGATCGGTTTCCTGCTTGAAGGCAAGCTGAACAGCGTCGGTG
>NZ_JBFUAY010000185.1:0-8719 GCF_056406015.1 Rhizobium sp. P1_E1
TTGTAGAACATCCGCGTCAAAGGCAGTTGTAGAACATCCGCGTCAAAGGCAGCGACAATGGCCCTCGTCTTTTCCAGGATATCGTCCCACCGGCTGAACAGAACGTCGCACGATAATTTGGTGTGTTTGTTTGCCACGCCCAGAAGTGCTGCCACGTCATCAAGGGACTGGGCGTAGGCATAAGTATTCGCGCGCCTTACTGCCGGAACACCCCGGAGCCCGGCTCTGGTGACCTCTTCCATCGCCTCCGGGCGCTCCAGCACGTTAAGAGATTCAAACGCCAATCCGTGTTCCGAAATAAACTCTTTTACTTTAACGCAGCTGGAGCAACCTGGAATCCAGTAGACAGAGATTTCCGGGCGGCTTTCCAGGGATGACTCGGCATTGGTTGGCGACAAGGCGAATTCTCCTCCCAGCAGAGTTTTGTTTCCTCGAAGGGTCATCGTGTTGAGCGAGCGGGCGGTATTAAGTACCGCCACTACGCGGCATGAGCACAGACCGATGACACCCTGAACGCTATCACGACGCCGAGCATCACAGAACCCAAATGATCGATTGATATGTCCCAAATCGACGACATCATAAGCTCGGCTTATAGCGGACGCGGTGACGTCCAGGATGAAATCGCAAAACTCCGATGTTCACGCCACGTTTGCCTTCGGGCTTCAGCACCATGGCGCAACCTGCGAAAAGGCCGGACTGCCTTACGGGTGATCATCGCATTTGGAAAATTCCACGGCGTCGACGACGCCAATCGGTGACTTCATCACGAGGATGCGCCTGTCCAGTTGATGGCCCGGAACAAGATCGCCGTAAAGGCGACGTGCTTCTTCCGCAAACCATTCAATGAAACTAGCGCCGTAAGCAATCTCGCCGATCGCCTCGGCGAGCGGCTTTCCCTGCTCTAGGGAGAGAATGCTCCCCAAGTCCTGGCAGTTCGCCATCACAAGTTCGAACCATTGTCGCTATACGGCCGAGCGATTATTGGCCGTGCGTGCTGCCCATTCCCTTTGGGCGATTTACGCGGCTTTTATCGCCATGAGTGTTTCGGCCGCGCCCAACTTTGGTACGCGGCCCACGATTTCGCCGGTGGCGGCGCCAGGGTTGTCCAATCTGCCATTTTAGTATTCGCGCAATCTTCAATGCGACAAAGCTGGCTGTCGGCGCTGCCAGGTGTGAACGACATGCCGACTGGCCAAAGCGGACTAGTGGCTAGGCTGCCACCGTTTTCAGATGTGCGGGCGAGGCCTTGTTGACGGCCTGAAGCTTGAACTGCCCGACAAGCGACATCAAATCGTCGGCTTCGCCGGCCAGTTGTGTCGTTGCCGCCGTTGTCTCTTCCACCATCGCCGCATTCCTTTGCGTCATCTTGTCCATGCTGGCCACCGAGGCATTGATGTCGTTCAACCCGGCCGACTGTTCACGGCTGGCCATCGCGATCATCTCAACCAGTTTCGACGCCAGATGGACCTTCTGAGAAATCTGGTTCATGACGGCCCCCGTTTTATTCACGAGCTGCGCTCCGCTCGACACCTCATGCGACGATGTATCAATCAGTTGCTTGATCTGTGTTGCCGCCTGGGCGGAGCGTTGGGCCAGTTCGCGAACCTCGTGTGCGACGACGGCAAAGCCTTTTCCAGCATCGCCGGCGCGCGCGGCCTCGATCCCTGCATTCAGGGCGAGGAGATTGGTCTGGAATGCGATCTCGTCAATGACGTCGATGATCTGCGCGATCGTCCCCGACGCATCCTCGATACGCGCCATGGCGGACACGGCTTCTTCCACCGTCCGCGAGGAGGCGTCGGCAGAATCCTCGGCTTCGGTTACGACGCTGTTGGCCTCCTGCGCTTTTTGCGATGCTGACTTGACGGCGGTCGTGACCTCTTCAACGGCCGCGGCTGTCTCTTCGAGCGCGGCCGCTTGCTGTTCGGTGCGCTTTGCAAGCTGGTCGGCAGAGTCCGACAGATCGCGCAAATTCAGTTGGATCGAGTAAGTGTTGGCGTGGATCTGCACCATCGTGCTATTGAGGCGCGCCACAGAATCATTGAAGTCGAGCCGCAATTGCTCGAGCCTTCCGTAAAGAGGAGTATCGATGGTTTGCGAGATGTCGCCCTTGGACAGCCTCTCCATACCCTTTGCCAAAGCATCGACGGCAAAGGCAATCTGTTGCTCGACCTGCGACCTTTGGAGATCATTGTGCCGCCGTTCTTCCTCAGCCTGTACCCGCTGGTCCTCCGATCGCTGCTCAATCACGGCTTTCTGAAGGGCGTTCTGCTTGAAGATGCCGAGCGCGCGTGCCATTTCACCGAGCTCATCAGCACGCGATACGCCGATAATCTCGGTCTCAAGCGACCCATCGGCGAGCCGTCGCATCGCGTTGGTGATGTCGCGTATAGGGCCTCGGAAGGTCAGGATGAGGCCTATCCCGGCGACAGCCGCGACAGCAACGCCGAGCGCCGTTGCCGCAGCCGAAACAGAGTTTGCATTGCTTCCTTCGGCTGCAGCTGTGCGCTCTTGAACAGCGGCAAAACGGGTTAGGTTTTCCCAGACACTGTTGATGCTCGCGGCGGCGTTTGAGAAGCGCTTTTGGCGCTCGGTTTCGATGTTGACTAGGTCCGCAATGGTGGTTTTCATCGCGCCGATCGTTGCACCGATCTCCTTTGCAAGATCCGCGACGGCGCCGAGGTTGGCGGACACCGCCACCAAGCTCTGCACGCTTTTTTCTTGGCTTCGCATTGCCATCGACAGCTGGGCGGCATTCTCTGTGGTCGGCGCTAGCATAAAGGGTGTTGCCGTCGTCTGCACGATATAACCGCTGTCCAGCAATTTGCGGCTGCGGTCTGTCGTGACGGTCATTTTTTTCATCGGGCCATCCAATTCAGCAAACCTCGCGCCGGCTTCATCCATCTTTCTGGTGGACTCCCGTAACAAGTCAGCGGATATGGCCGAGAGTCCCTGGACGGCAGCGGAAATCGCATCGGCGGAGGTCGCCGACCTGTCGCCGGCGGCGATGATTTGCGACAAAGTGTCGATTGTTGCCGAAAGTGTCCTGTTAAGGGCAGGCTGGTTCGAAAGGCTGTCGACTAGGGCGTGTTGCTGATTGCGCAAGCCGGTCATCTGGGATGCCAAATAGTCGAATTTGGCGTTTCCATCCGGCCGGGTTTGAAATGCTGAGACCAAACTGTCGAGAAATCCGGCCGCCTTTGCGACACGGTTCGCCTGGCGCAGGACAATTTTCGTATCAAACTCCTTGCGGGTGAATTGCGCAGCAAGCGTTTCCGTCTCGGCGCCAATCCTCTTCTGCAAACTCGTGATGCCGTCGAGCTGGGTACGTAGCTGCACGACGACCGCAGTCTTGTGCTCCTGCTCGCTCCAGAGCTGTTTGATGCTCTCGGCGATGTCTTGCGAGGTGGCCAGGGAGGCTTCAATCGTATCGCGGCCAGCCGCACCAGGTTTCAAATCCGACATGGTGTTGGAAAGGATAGAAATCTGTTCGTTGAGCTTTTCTGCTGCGAGATCCCGTCGTTCGACCGTTGCGTTGGCCAGGAAGTCGGTCATCGCGGCCGATACCTCTTTGAAACCGGATAGAGATTGAACGATGTTGTTCGAAACTGTCATGCGTCCACGCAAGGTGTCGGTCGCATAGAGGCCGGTAATGCCCACTGCGACGATGCTTACAATGAATGGCACGATGAATATCAAGACTTTTGTCTGAATTCTGAAACGCGCCAGCACTTGGTCTATCTTCATTTTTCGCTCCCCCCGGTGACTGGCCTACAGACGCGTCACATCGATATGCGGCTCATCGTGCGCGAGGGCCGTTAACCGTTTCTTGTCGCGGGTGACCTGTCGGACGCAACATATAGGTCGAGATTATATGGATAGGTTTGGCGGGCCATTTGGCGCAGTTTTCTATTGCTAATATGAAAACACTCTGTCGTGACTCGATCTGGCCGGATCAGTGCTGCCTGAAAGAGACATCGGGGAGGCGAAGAGCGGAGAGCAGCTAGAATTCACGCGGAGAGTACTATGGGCAAAATCGACAGTGCTGCAAAGTTACCCACGGTTATTACGCCTCGAAGTTGACCTTTGCCCCTGTGCAGCTACAGCCGTTGGCTGGCGCGGACTTCGACGTAACGGTCTCCGGTGTCTTCTGATCTCCAACATCTGCGGGTTCTCATGCACTTGCTCAATCAGAGCAGGCGCGGTCAGGCCTTCCACGTATACTTGACGAAGGCCGCTATCTGGGATGCGGCCGGTTCCGGATACTGAAAATGCGCAGCGTCGCCAGCTCGCGTATAACCTTGGACCTTGCCACGCTGATTGCCGGGAAAGAGATCGGCGACCACCGTCATAGTGACGGGTTGAATTGCCCCGGCACGAATTCCTTGCAGGAGACGAAAGGCGATTATCGACGGCATCGACCATGCGAACCCTGCAAGCACCGAAGCAAACAGAAATAGCGCGATGCCGACAAGGACCATCGGCTTGCGGCCATAGATATCCGCAAGCTTGCCAAAGACGACGATCGTCGTCGTTTGGGTCAACAGGAATGAGGAAAAACCCAAGAATAGAGATTGATCTGTCCGAGTTGGGCAGCGATCTGCGGCATTGCGGTTGAAACAATCGTTGCCTCGATGGCGATCATCGCCATGCATGCCATGATCGCGACGACAACCACTCCGCGATAGGAAGATTTTTCAGTCATGGGCGCTTTCAGGCGAGAGGGCCTACACTGAGACTCGAGCTTTTAGTGCCCACTGCGTTATGGTGCGCCAATCCTAAGTACTCTGCAGACCCGTCGCGTCAACCCTTCATCTCGTGTCGAGAAGGCAAGCACCGCCGTGTGGCCCATGAGATATAGCGTGACGATATATCCTCGCTCGACCGGGTGAGAGTTCAAAGGCTAGCATCAGGTCGACAGACGCTATATGGCAAGGGACGAAAATATGGCGAAAGGGGAATGCGAGTATGAGTGATAGACCTCAAGTCATTTGCCTCATGATGACCTCCCCAGATGGCAGCCTGCACCCTAGCCGGTGGACTAGGAGCCCGGACGGCGTTCGATCGGACTGGTCGTCGCTTTATGAAAAGGTTCACACGTTGCACAGCGCAACCGCATGGATGGTGGGGCGTGTGACGATGGCCGAAATCACGAAGGCTGGACCTCATCCTCCGTCCGGAACCCCTGATGCCAAACGGCCCCATTATTTCGCTCGGCCCGGCGCGTCCAGTTTTGCGATTGCGCTTGACCCCTCCGGCAAGCTTCATTTTTCCAAAGACGAGCTGTATGGCGATCATGTTATCGTGTTGCTTGGATCAGACGTTTCCGATCGACATCTAGCGGAACTTGCAGGTGATGGCGTTTCTTATCTGGTATCGGACGACAAGGAGATTGACGTCGGCGCGATGCTCGAACTTCTAAGAAAAGAACTGGGTATCACCCGCGTTTTGCTCGAGGGCGGGGCCAATGTTAATGGTTCGCTGATGGCGGCTGGCTTGGTCGACGAACTCAGCCTTATCGTCGCTCCGGCGCTCGAGGCAAGAAGAGGCAGCGATCGTATAATCGAGTTTGGGGAAGAGGGTTTGGCCGATAAAGTCGAATTGTCGCTGATATCATGCGATCCATTGGGCCATGGCGCCGTTCACCTGCGCTACTCCGTCAAAACGCCAAGCTGAGAAACCACGCACTCATCAATTGATTGGCCAATGGTGTTTTGATCCGCCGTGGAAAGGCCGTTGATGGTCTTTTGCGCACCGGTTCTCCTGCGATCCCATCACCTTCATGTCGTTGCAACTGCACGGAGCGGCCACGACAATTGGAACGCAGTCTATGCTTTCGCACTACGTCTCGTGCGGCCGCTGCAGCTAGGAGCTTTGCGTCATCTGTCCCCCGCATTGACTCCGACGTCGCCTCAGCCGAAAACAATATTTGGCTATAGAGGAGATAACTAATGGCTGACGAGGATAATGCAGGCGCCGTTCTTGTGGGTGCCGAGACGAATATGCCGGTAAAGGCGCCTGCGGTAAAAAAACAACGCGCCCGACGGGTTAAAAAGCCCGCTCTCGAAGCCACAGCGGCTCCGTCTATTGCAACAACCGAGAAAGTGAAACGAGGCCGAAGAAAGCGCAGCGAGGAGACCGATGACGTCAACGTCGCGACAGCAGCGCCCGCCGCCGGCAAACGAGGTGCAAAAGCAGCGCCTCAGGTTCAAAAGAGCGGCACTCGTGTTAAGCGAGTACGGCAACCTATCGAAACGCCTACTTCGGCAATCGATGAGATGGCGGAGCTTCTTATGCTTGAGGAAGAGAATAAGAGGCTCCGGAAGTCACTTGCTGAAAAGCTGCGCGGCGAAAACGCCGATCTGCGCAAACGGCTGGGTCTGGATTGATCATCAAGCAATTGGGGACGGTTGTGAGATCGGCCCCGATCACTGCAAACTCGATCAGACGAGTGTGCCGCCTGGGGGCGAAACCAGATAAAAAGCGAGAGCGTTTCGCGCGAATTGATCGAGGTTGAGACGTTATGAAATCACCATGGAAATTCCTAGCTGAGCTGGCGTCGCGAAGGCGGCGGGCAGACGTGCAAGAGGGCTTGACTGGGGATGAGCTAAAAGGCGACTTAAGCCAAGGCGAGGGGGAGCAGACACCCTCAAACCTACCCAAAGCTTCAGACGGACCCACGCAGAACGAACACCTGCCTGTTGATGACGTCTCGGCAACGACGTCCCCCGTCGCTGTCATCGATGTCGTTCCCGTGCGGGCGGCTTCGCAACCAGTGGATTTCCCTACACTTGACCCACATGATGATGGCAGGCCCTCACCGCCGGTAAGAAAAGCGATTAATCACCGTTTAAAGGCTGCGGGAAGAAAGTCGGAAATCGCAAAGGGCGTGCGTGCGGATGCTGTCGTGCAGAACACCACACGTACTGATAAGCAGCAACCTGAGCCGCTAATCTCCCCGCATGAGAGCTTCTTTGCGAGCGTCATGAGCCTGGATGAGGACATTAAGCAACTGAGAAAGCAGTTGGCTGAAAAGCTGCATTTGCAGAATGTTCAGCTTAAAAGGATGCTTGAGCGATTCGACGGATCGTAACAATCGGCAAAACACCTCAAATACGGAACACTTATGAAAACACAGCAGCGAAAATTCGTTGTCGAATTTAAATCAGGACGGCGTCGGTCGGCCAAGCAGCCAGATTCCATCTGGGGGAATGCTGATCTCAAGTCTCTGGCTCGTCAGGCGCAAGCTGAGGCACCGCATCTTTTCGAACCCAACATGATTGGAACGGCGTCAGAGAAACATGGGCCATCGCAGCCGCATCCCTCGCCGGAAAAGGATCTTGTCTTCAGCGCTGAGGCTGACGGCGACAATGTTGGTGAATTGTCGCGGGATACTGAGCAACTTGGTGCGCCGGTTCAACACGAGCCTTGGATTGCCGCAGTCGATTCGTCCCCTGAGGAAGAAGCGTCAAAACCTCAAGCTCGCGCAATCAAGAGGCGCCGGCGAAGGGCTGGACGCGGGAAAGCCGCGAGTGTCGCCGAGCGACAGTCAACGCCGGCACCGAACGACGCTTCGCGCGATGAACTGACTGTCCTTTATGAGGAAAACCGACAGCTTAAACGCCTACTGGCCGAGCATCTGCTTCAACAGAACATCGAACTTCGAAAGATGCTTGAGCGCTTCGGCGACGCTTAGCCTTTGACGCGCGGACGTAGCGTGGTGCCGACACCGACTGGCCACGCCTCTGAGTGCCGTGACGCAGGAGCGTTTCGACGCGCCATTTGCGTTCAGCGGCGATGAGGCCCGTCCCGCCACGAACGGTAACGGAATGGCGCCGATCGTGGCGAGTGCTGCGAGGCAGACATATTTGAGACCCCGGCGAACTCCTCGGTCCCGTATTTGGACGTTCCAGGCCAAGATCGGAGCGTCTCGCTCCCGAGGCGCCCGCTTTCGGATCGGACCCACCGATATGGTGATAACCCCAGATTATAGCAATTCGTCTGGCACCATTGCGGCACGACGATCACGAAGTTAATGACAGGAGGACGGGATACTGGTTGCGGTTTAATGCAAATCTTGCGCCTTGATTGTCCCTTTTATCACGGTCAGCAAGGAGGTGCACATGGCCTATGCGATAACGTTCGTGGACGACCCGGATGTTCGAGAGAAAAAACAGCAAATTCGGCCTGTGCACATTGACTATATAATGCAGAATGAACATCGCATTATCGCCAGCGGCGGCTTTTTTCCTGATGACGACGACTTTCCAAACGGTGGGCTCATTCTGCTTGACACTGACGTGCGGCAGGAGGCGATTGATTATATTGAGAACGATCCGTTTTTCCTGAATGGAATTTTCAGCAAATATACGGTGCGCCGATGGAAAAAATTCATCTTCGCTCATAAGCGGGTCACGACCTAAACCCGCTTTCTGAGAAGACGGCGCGGCGGAAAACGAAGTCCCAATGGCATGGCGCTATTCAATTCAGCCACCCACAGCAACGGCGCTTACAGCCCCAGATCGACGGTAAGCATACGGTGAAGGCCGCTGGTCACGCCGCTTGAGCGTCGATGGTCGGCGGTGTCCAGTTCCATGGAAGCAGTTGCTCCAACCTGGTGATCGGAGTGTCGGCTATGCGGGCGAGGATGTCGGCAAGCCACGCCTGCGGATCAATGTCGTTGAGCTTTGCCGTCATGATCAGCGTAGCCATGAAG
>NZ_JBFUAY010000186.1:0-8670 GCF_056406015.1 Rhizobium sp. P1_E1
ACTCTGACCATCGCGCGTCATGCAAAAAAAATTGCGATGCCTCCCAATCGTACGTTTCGCGTATTCCTTGAGGGACTCGTTCGCGAAATGAATCGTTTGCGGCATCTGAATGATCGTTCGATCCGGATATTTCCACATCAAACGGTAGCGAACATCATCCCTGCCCGTCCGCGCGTCTCCAAAGTCGGTCCAACCGCAAATGAATATTGGAGCGTCGCCTGGTGTTGTTTTTATCTCATCTATACTTTGAGCGGTACTGCCAGTCAGCACCGGGAGGCGCCCTGTTACTTCGCGCAATACCATCGACAATCCAAGCCAACTCGCATGATGGCCAGGATCTTTATTTGATGGAAAGTTCATTATAACGTAAGGCTGTCCCCGGCTTACAAATTTCCTTACGATTTCAATCAACTTTTCTTTTTGTCGTCGTATTACAACTTCGCCGAGGTGATGCATATACTCAACTTGTATTTTCAAAACTCGAACAGCAATTACAGCCGCGATTCTGAAAAGTCAATTGGAGGATGTATTACTTTTGAGTAATAGTTAAGTGGGCAAATTGTCTCACTTCTTAGCCACCAGCGATCACGAGGTTCGAGCGTGGTCGACGCCTTTTAGGCCTTGGCGACAGGTCCACTTTTGGAGCGCTTGTAGTCTGCTTGAGGCCAAAGTCGACCTTCCCGATTGAGACTCCGACGTCGCGGATTGCTCAGTAATTTGAGACCCCAATTGCGCCTGTGACAGCGGAGTTCGTTCGCCATGGACGCTTGCAATCTTGGCTACGATCAAAGTGGTGACCGGGAGTAAGACGCGGCAACCGGTTGCCGAATTCAGTCCCGTGCAAGCTACTTAAGGTTTCTCTCTTCCATTGTTAAACGCCTGACGCGGTGAATGATGAGCAAGCTGGATGGAGTAATGTCGCTCCTGGCGGCTCGGAAACGCCATGCCAAAAATAAGTGAAGGTCACTATGCGCGTCGGCATCGTTGCTTTAATTCTCCCAGTGATTTTGTCGGTCGTATCGCAGTCCGCCGCACAAGAAGATCGTAGGTCTTTCGGCTTGCTCGACCGTCTGCCAGACGAAGACCCTTCATGTGATTTCGTCAACCGTTCTTATGAGCGCACCTTTGGAGGCAATTTCGCGTACCGGCTTTACGGCGTTCAGCCGACGGGCGCTTTTGACCTGCTCGAAATTCGAGTCTTCATTGGTGATTTCGCTTATGATCGACAGGGGCTCGGTAGATGGCATTTGCGACACCGTGGGCTACGCAAGACTGTAGATGGTATCGGAGCAGTTTTCCGGCATTGCTCGAACGCTTCCGACAGCCTCTATGGCGCTGTGCCGGTGAAGGTTTTTCAGGTGGACTGGGCAAGAAATGGCTATAACGCCAAATCAGAAGTCGTGATTTCTACAGCAACTTCAAAAATCATCAAAACCACCCGCCAGTTCGTTGGAGCCACCCCAACCGGCTTCCCCGTGATGACGGAAATCTTCGAGACGAAGCGAGATCGGATCAAAGCTCCCTCTGACGCAGTCGATCTTCGCAACGAGTAGGTTTTGCGCGTTCCATGGCTACTGATCCCAGATGAATGGTTGGTCCAGTTGAAGGCTCGTTCGGGGGAAGTCGCTGAGAAAGCGTACCGAGAGAAGGCCTCTTATATGGCGCGCGCGTTGCACAGGGCTGTTCTATGGCTGCCCGAGGGGTTTGGCCTTCTCCGCCTCGCATTCCGGCAGTCGCACAGGTTTGGCGAGGTTCGCCAGCGCCTCGGGCTTGGCGCATGCCGGGAAGCCAGCGAGCGGCATTGTCTCTATGAACCGATTGCGCTCGATTGTGCTTAGGCCGGGTTCACTGATCATGCTCTCGACACTCACCTCGGGGTGCTGCTTGAGAGTTTCCATAGCTGAAGCATGCGCCTCATCGGTTCGACCCAGTGCCGCAAGCGAGCTGCTGCGCACCACCCAAGTCCACCTTTGGTAGTTGTCAGGCGTCATGCGCTCCAGCATCGTCACCGCGTCCTCATACCGCCCCGCCATAAAATAGGCAGGTGCGAAGAAGTTGGACGCCCACATCGGATAGTTCGGGTCGAGCCGCATGACCGTGTCGACCATTTGAGCACCGCGTTCTGGTTCACCGAAGCGTGCTGCATAGCCGCTGTAAAAGGTCAGGATTTCGGACGAACCCGGAGCCAGGCGAAGGGCCGTCTCGAATTCGGACTTGCCGCGGCCCATATCGCCCTTATTGGCAAGGCTCATACCAAACACCGCATGGGCTTCGGCGTCGCTCGGATCAAGCCGCACCGCGCGTTCGGCCACATCGGCGGCCACCCTGCGGTTGCTCTCGGGATCGACGCCAAACACGCCCATCAGATCATGAGCATGGTAAAGTTCGACCCAGGCCCGGGCCAGCCCCGGGTCGAGCTCGACGGCGCGGTTGAGCAAGGTGATGGCCTCCTCGTCATCAGCCTTGGTGAGCTTTTCAATCTTCTCGGACCCGAGCAGATAGTAATCATAGGCATTCAGGTTTTCAGGCCGTTTGCGTTTGGCTGCCGCCCGCCCGGCCTCTTGAATCAGTCCCACTCCGCCGCCGAGGCGGTTGGCGACCTGCTCTGCGATTTCGGTCTGAACGGCGAACACATCCTCAGCGGGCCGGTCCCAATTCTCCGACCAAAGATGGTGGCCGGTTTTTGCGTCGATCAACTGTGCTGTGATCCGTACCCGGCCACTCTGCCGCTGGATCGAGCCTTCCAGAACAAAGCCGACATGGAGCGCGCTTGCGACCTGGCGGGCATCCACGGGCTTGCCTTTATAAACGTCCGTCGAATTCCGCGCCACCACCTCGAATTCGGGAAACCGCGCGAGGTCGGTGATGACGTCCTCGGTCAGGCCATCGGCCAGACGCCCGCTAGCCTCGTCGCCGCCATAATTGTCGAAGGGCAGCACCGCCACCGACGGCTTGCCGCTCAAAGGTTCCGGCTGCGAGAACCACCAGACCCCGCCGCCTGCCAGAGCCAGCGCCACGATCGCCGCGGCAGCCGCCTTGGCCCAGCGCGGCATCATTTTGAGAAGGGGCCGACGCGCCCGTTTGCCGTCGAGCCTCAGCCGATACATCCGTACCGGGCGGCTGATGTTCTTGACCTGCTGCTCGCCGGCGAAATCGAGCGGCCAGTCGAGTTTGCCCTGGAGATGATCGTATGCCGTGCCCGACACCACCACGCCGCCCGGCTCGGCCAAATGCTCCAGCCGCGCGGCGACATTCACCCCATCCCCATAGACATCGCCATCCACCAAGGCCACATCGCCCAGATTGATCCCGACGCGAAATACGATGCGCTCAGGCTCCGGTAGGTCGGCGTTGCGCGCCGCCACGACATTCTGAAACTCCGCGGCGCAGGCAACCGCATCAACCACGCTATCGAAGGAGACGAGCGCGCCGTCGCCCATCAGCTTGATAATTGTGCCATGGCGCTGGGAGATGGCGGGATTGATCAGTTCGGCGCGGATGGCCTTCAGTCGCTTGATGGTGCCGGCCTCATCGGCCTCCATCGCCTTCGAGTAGCCGACCATATCCGCCGCAAGGATCGCGAGCAGCTTTCGGTCGAGCGCGGGGGTGCCCATCATCGTTGCCTTGCATGAACATGCAATCGTAGCGGCAGTCTACACCCATCGAAGCGCTGCAACTAGCACACCGCCAAAACGGCAGGTCTGCTTGTGGTGCTATCCGGCCCAGAGCCGAAGCAGACCTCACGCGTCCCGAAGGGACGCTCCTCAGCACGTTGAGAATATCTGGCATCCGCACGCCGACACTGCCATAAATGAGCTTCATCGAGGGGAGGCATCATGATGCAGAAGAATGCGCCGGACTTCAGCCTTGAGGGCAAGGTGACTTTGGTGACGGGAGCGAGCCGTGGCATCGGTCGAGCTTGCGCGCTTGCCTGTGCCAGAGCAGGCTCCGATATTGTCTTGGGGGTCCGCGATGTCGCAGCGTCGGCGAGCCTAGTTGCCGAACTCGAGGGGGCGGGACGAAAAGTTCTGCCTGTTGAGCTGGATATTCCCAACAAGGCCCATATCGCACACGCCGTCGACGCGGCGCTTACGACGTTCGGTCGGATCGACGTCCTCGTCAACAACGTCGGCGTGGCTCCGGGCAACCTCGCGGAACTCGTCGAGGAGAAGGACCTTGACGAGATACTCGATGTCAACATCAAGGGCACCTTTCTGATGACGCAGGCCGTGGGGCGTCACATGATCAAGCGCAATGGGGGCCGGATCATCAATATAAGCTCACAGGCCGGTACCGTGGCACTGCGCGGCGAGGCAATCTATTGCATGAGCAAGGCGGCAATTAATCACCTCACGCGCTGCCTTGCAGCCGAATGGGCACGTTATAATGTCACCGTAAATACCGTATCGCCGACGTTCATTCACACCGATGGCACAGCACCATTTCTATCCGATGCCGACAATCGCGAAGCGACGCTCGGTCACATTCCGCTCGGCCGGATCGGTGAAACCGATGATGTGGTGGGTGCCGTGGTCTTCCTAGCATCGCCGGCTGCGAGCCTCATCACCGGCGCGAACCTGCTGGTGGACGGTGGATGGTCCGTCGCCTGAGGCCTAGGCTGGCTGCGCAGGAGCGCAAGACACGGTCTCGAAGGCAAGGGTCGCCGCGTTGGCAACATTGACCGCACGTCCGTCATGGCGCGAAGTTCGTCGGGACGGACCTGTTGCGCAACCTCTCGATGCGCTAATCTTGACCGATGAAACTCAGCCAGACCATACGGTTCTGCGCCTCCGCCGACGGCACCCGGATAGCCGTCGCATCGTGCGGGACGGGACAAGTGATCCTGCGGGCGGCTCACTGGCTTAGTCATGTCGACTATGATGTCGAGAGCCCGGTCTGGCGGCCATGGCTGCAGGCGCTCTCGGCCGGCAACCGGTTTGTGCGCTACGATCCGCGCGGCTGCGGCCTATCGGACCGGCATGTCGCCGATCTTTCGGTTGAAGCGTGGCATGCGGACCTGGATGCCGTGGCAGCCTCCATCGAGGAACCGCGTTTCGTCCTCCTCGGTCTTTCGCAAGGCGGCGCCCTCAGTATCGCATTCGCCCTGAGACATCCCGAGCGGGTGTCACATCTGGTGCTCCTGAATGCCTATAGTCAGGGTGCGCGGGCACGCGCGCAGACCGAGCCCGAGCGCTTGGAGGCCGAGACGCTCGTCAACCTCATCCGCATCGGTTGGGGCCGCGACAATCCGGCGTTCTGTCGGTTTTTTACCAACCTTTTCATTCCGGACGGGACACCCGAACAGCATCGCTGGTGGGGCGATCTGGAGCGTGTGACGGCAGCACCCGACGTTGCCGCGCAACTGCTCTGGCAGATGCAGGGGCTCGATGTGCTTGATCTGGCGACGACACTTCGCGTCCCGACTTTGGTTGCGCATAGCCGCGGCGATATGCGCGTGCCGTTCGACCAAGGCTGCAAGCTTGCTGCCGCGATTCCCGGAGCACGCTTCATACCGCTCGAGAGCAAGAACCATGTGCTCTTGCCAGACGAACCGGCCTGGGCCGTCTTCCATGGCGAACTCGCAACCTTCCTCGGGCAGGATCGACCGGTGCGACCGCGCGCAGTTCGCGACGCCGGCCTGACACCCGCCGAGGCGGCGCTTTTCGACCTCGTCGCGGAGGGGCTCGACAATCGCGCGATCGCAGCCCGCCTTGGCAAGAGCGTGAAGACCGTGCGCAACCAACTGTCGGTGATTTTCAGCAAGCTCGGCGTGCATAACCGTTCGCAGGCGATCGTCATGGCGCTTTCCAGGTAGCGCGCTGCGTCGCCCCCCACCTTTGGGACAAACGCCCCTTTGCCGGGCCTGAATCCGCAGCTGCGCGGGACAGCTGTCTCATGCCGTCAGGCGCGAGGCGTCTCATCCTTGAACCGCGATCGGCAACAGGCCGCCCGTCAATCAGGAGGAATCCGACATGACCCAACTCAACGAAACAACGCTCAATGAGCTCGTGGGCCGCATCCTTGGCGACCTTGGCGGTGCAGTCAGCGTGCCGCTGGTGCGGATCGGAGATGCGCTCGACCTCTACAAGACCCTCAGGGACATCGGACCGGCGACTGCCGACGATCTCGCCGAGGCCGCGGGATGCGCGCCGCGTTATGTGCGCGAGTGGCTGGCAGCGCAGGCGGCTTCGGGCTATGTGCATTACGAGAATGGCCGGTTCTCGCTCACGCCCGAGCAGGCCTATGTGTTTGCTGAACCCGACAGCCCGGTCAACCTGATTGGCGCATTCGATACGGCTGCCGCGATGGTCGAAAACCAACCGAAGGTGCAGTCTGCCTTCAAGACCGGCAGAGGCGTGGCTTGGGGGGATCAGGCCGGCTGCATGTTCTGCGCCGTGGCGAGGCTGTTCCGGCCCGGCTATGTGAACGCCCTCGTGCAGGACTGGCTGCCTGCGCTCGATGGCGTCGTCGACAGGTTAAAGGCGGGCGCGACTGTGGCCGACGTGGGGTGTGGACATGGGCTGTCGACGATCCTCATGGCGCAGGCTTTCCCCAATTCCCGGTTCATCGGCTACGACTTCCATGCGGATTCGATTGCGGCCGCGACTGCCCACGCCCGGGCAGATGGCCTGGCGAACGTGCATTTCAAGGTGGGCCGGGCGCAGGACTTCGACGGAAGCGACTTCGATCTGATCACCTGTTTCGACTGCCTGCACGACATGGGCGACCCAAAGACCGCGGCGGCGCATATCAGAAAGGCGCTGAAGGAGGGTGGCACGTGGATGGTGGTTGAGCCCGTCGCCGGGGATACGCTCGAGGACAACATCAACCCGGTCGGGCGGCTCTACTACTCCGCCTCGACGATGATCTGCGTTCCCACCTCCCTGGCGCAGGAGACAGGACTCGCGCTCGGCGCCCAGGCGGGAGAGAAGCGATTGACGGAGGTGATCCGGTCAGGCGGGTTCACACATGTCCGGCGAGCAGCCCAGACCCCGCTCAACATGGTGCTCGAAGCAACCTGATGAGAAGTCGTGGCGCGTCCGGGTCCGGCCAGATGTGGCTTCAAACCAACCATGTCCAGGTATAGATGACTTGACCGACGAAATCGTCCAATTCGATTGCAAGGACCGAGGGGCCATCAGGCGCAACAAATCCTGTAGATCGACTGTGAGATCATAAATTCTCAGCGTCACCATGGTGCTCCTCCAGAGGTTACTGCTGCACTGGGTTACCTGACCATACGAGGTCGGCGGGTTATGCTCCGACCGGATTGATAATCCACGGAGAGGTCTCGGAGGATCAGGTGAGACCTTACCGCCAATGCAGCTGCAGGAACTTTCTGGCTTTGATGAAGCTCCACGTCACAGCAGCGTTTTTGTGCGGGCCATTATCATCGAGAATATCGTCCACGGAGTAAAATAGCAGTTCAGACGCTTCGTTTCGATCAGCTGCCGCTTCTGCGCCTGACAGGATATCCGCAGCCGTGGATTCGCTCGGCATCAGGAGAAACAGTTCCGGGTGGCAGAAGACCGGATCATAAGCCAGACCGACAGCAACCGCTTCAGATCGGGTTACATCACGAACGGCGATTTCCTCCTCTACTTCGCGGGCAATCTCGTTGAAGAGGTCTAAGGGACCGTCGCTCTCACGTGGCTCGGCGTACCCCCCGATTAGATAGAGGCCGCCGGGGTTTTGGTCCGCCAGCAGACTTCGCTTCGTGACAATGACATTGCCGTCGCCCGTCAGCACCACGGCCGTTAATCCAAGGGGGTCAGCGCGATCCGCTTCTGGATACTCGAAACCGAAAGTGGGATGGCGTGTCGCCACGTAGGCAGAAAAGCGGGTCCGGCTTGCAGCAATGCTCAGCCGTTCACCTTCAACCCGGTAAGAGGCCATCCGCAACAAAGCGCCGTCGAAAGCAGCTGGACGCTTTGCGCATACTGCTGCCCAGGTCGATTTCCTGACTTCTTCCACGCGATCCTGCAGCTCGAAATTACCAACGAGGTGGCAGTCGATATGATCGACGGGAATGCTGAAAGCTTGATCTTGGAACACACCATTACCCCGTTGAAAAATCGAATCGCAGGCCGCTTCGAGGTAAACATGAGCAAGAAGGCCAACCAACAGCTTTTCGATTGGCATTGGATAGAAGCTGGTAAGCAGGCTTTCAATTCCACTATCAAGATGCCTGCCCGCTCTCCCAGACACGCTGATAGAAATCGAGCGATTCTCAGGCGTTTCGACACATAACTCCAAGCTCAGTTGCAATTTTTGCCTCCTTTTCTGCTCGAAATGTCTGCTGTTGCCAGAAGTAGCGGACGCGCGGCCGGCAGCCAATTATTTGTCGAGATACTTGTTCAGGAATGCTCGAACGCTGCTAAAGGACTGCTCGGCCGCCGTCGCATTATATTCTTCCCGATGACCGAATGCCGTCTTTGCCACCGCGACATACGGGGAATCGAAATCATGGTATGCGCCCGGATAGACGTTGAGTTCGATTGGCGGACCTTTGCCACTCAGGTGGGAAACCCTCTGCCGACACCTTTCGGCGGGGCTCCAATCGTCCAGTTCGCCATTTAGGATCAAAGTTGGCACCGTCGCATCGCCTTCATGGGGAGCGCAAACCGGATAGTATCCGACGGCAGCCTTGAACTTTCGATCCATGAACTG
>NZ_JBFUAY010000187.1:0-8621 GCF_056406015.1 Rhizobium sp. P1_E1
CATAGATCTTGTAAGGGATTGCGAGGCGGCGGGAGCGACGCCGCCATCTAGATTGCGGGACAACGCAATCGTTCGAACTGTTGAAGGAACCACCATGCCGGATCCTAATTTGCGTTTTACCATGTCGCGCATGAAAAGGATAAGCGGATTTTTTTTGCTCTTCTCCGCTCTCTGTTGCAGCTATGCGAGCGAAGCCTTGGCACAGGTTCCAATTCGCCAGGCCCTCACTCTTTACGGAAACGCCGTGGGGAGCGGACTGTGCCGACAACTGGGCGTCAACAGCCTGTGGGTCTGCATGCTTTCCTACAGTCCAGATATATACCTGACTTTCAACGCTCACGCAGCTTTGCAGATTATAGTGTGGACGCCGACCTGTGTAGGATTTTCGCTCTTGGACGGCACGTGGCCCAACGAACTGGAGATCGCCTCTGGCGAGCCGGAAGAGGTCTGCAACGTCGCAGTCAAGGAAAATTATTTGAAAAGACTGAATGCGCAGGCTCAAAAAGCAGATTGCGAAGAGAGTTTCATACGTGCGCGCATCATGAACAGAATCAACTGGAAAACCACCCAATTCTACATCCAGCAGTGCAAACTCAATCCGGCTCCGCTCGAGGACGAGGATCAATCAGAATGRGACTCGGCGTGCGGCGAATACATTCGTACGGTTCCGGATGACGTCGGCGCATGCCCAGCACCGGTTCCACGCCGTCCCTGACATAGTGGACGACGCAGCATGGTCAGTGCGGCCTTTTGGCCCTCGCGAAACGAGATGGGCGCAGCTCCGAGGTCTGATTTCGCGTCCAGGAGACAGGTCTGGTCAGCGATCGCCACCGGAGCGCACCCGTCTGGAGGCTTGAGCATTGCACTTAGTTCAGGCATCCACTTGCGTCAGCCGCATCCCTGGCGTCCGCTGCTCGACGATTGGGTCCAGTCGACCTCCAAAAAAGGAAGCCCCGTCACGAGAGGCGGGGCTAGTTAAACTTCGACAGAAGGAGTGGGCCGCGCAGAGGCACCGAAGTGCTGTGTCAAACCTACGACCCGGACCCTTACTCACGCCGCCCGCATTGGTTCCCGAGCTGGCGCATATGGCTAGTAAAGTGGAAACACTCGCTTGGTGGCTATTGGCTATCTCGGGGATGGCGCCATCGAGGGAAACCTCGCGAAGAATCGTTTCCTCCTTCCCTCCTTCACAAGTGCCCATTAACGCGTGATCTGCTTCGGAAATTTCCGTCAAAAACCTACACTCGTTCGAGCGGCGACAGCAGAGCGTGGATGAGCGGATCGCGACCCGGATCAGAGACAGAAACTCATAATTTAAAAGCGCTTGGCAACCCTGCTTCAATCCGGATCGGCGGGGTCGGCGATCGGCTGCAGCGATGCATATCTTGAGAAATAGGTGTGTGCGCGGCGGTCGTATCGGGTGTGAATCCGCCTCTAGTCCTTGAGCCTGCCGAACATGTTTTCGATCTTGTGGCGTTCTTTGTAGAGCGCCGAATCATGTGGGATGACGATCTTGCGGTTTGCCCGAGATGGAATGAAGGCCGTGATCTTGCATGCGGCCAAGGCGTGCCGAAAACCAGTCGGCGTCATAGCCCTTGTCGGCAATAGGGTCTTGGCCTTTTGGGAAAGGCGGCGGGCATTTTCGCTGCCCTTTGTAGTCGTTCATCTGCCCGTCGCTCAGAAGCAGGATGAGCGGTCGACCATGCCATCGCAGACGGCATGCAGCTTGGAGTTCAATCCGCCTTTGGTGCGTCCGATACGTCGGGGAACATCCCCTTTTTTAGCAGACTGGCTGCGGTGCGGTGGGCTTTCAAGTGGGTAGCGTCGATCATCAGCGGCTCGGGCTTGCCCCATTTGGCGGTCAGTTAGGCAAAAATCGGTTGAACACGCCGAGCCTGCTCCAGCGGATGAAGCGGTTGTAGATCGTCTTGTGCGGGCCATATTCCCTGAGGGCGTCGCGCCACCGTAGCCCGTTGCGCAAGACGAAAATAATGCCGCTCAAAATCAGTCGATCGTCCCGCGCGGAATACCGTGGGATAGCGGGAAGTACGGCTCGATCCGAGCAGATTGACAGTTTGCTCTCGCGGGCAACGGTGGAGAAATGCTCGAAGACTTCATCCACGGTGAGGGGCGCGTAGGAGACGGCGGCAAGCAGGCCTGCGGTAGCACCCAAAGCTTTGGCATCCTGAGCCAACCTGACGGCCTCGTCGGTTCTCAAAGCACCGACTCCCACGACAATTGGTATGCGACCGCCGGTTTCCTCGACCGCTAGCGCAAGAGCCCGGCGGCATTCCTCCCGTGACAAGTACATATAGGTGCCGGTACTGCCGAGGAGACTGATGGAATCGACCTTGGCCGCGGCAAGACGGGCAATCAGCTTGCGGAGTGTTTCGGCGTCAATCTTGCCGTCGCGGTCCATGGGCGCGATAGGAAATGCAGATAGCCCACTCAAAAAGGTCATTCCATGCCCCGATAGTCGTCTTGTTCGCTGAGATATTTGAATGGCGATGCTATAGTTCCGTCATAGGACCTGAAGGGCCTGACGCAGATCGCCGATCAGATCGCCAACATCCTCAAGGCCGACAGAGAGACGGAGGAGGTCTTCCCCGACCCCTTCGATCAAGTGTGCGTCTTTCCTGATCGACTGGCGCGCCCGGGTTATGCTGGCTGGATGATAGATGAGACTGTCGGTGTCACCCAGGCTTACAGCGCGCGTGAGCAACCGTAGCCGGTCGAGCATTGTCCTGGCACCGTCGAACCCAGCATGAAGGCCGAAGGCAAGCATGCCGGACCCATCAGACATTTGCTTGCGGGCGATCGTCTGATCGGGATGGGAGTCCAGGAACGGGTAACTCACCCAGGCGACGGCGGGATGCGCCTCGAGCATGCGCGCGATCGAAAGCGCCGAAGCACTATGTCTCGCCATCCGCAGAGACAGCGTCTTCAGGCCGCGCATGATGAGGAACGCGGAGTGCGGCGACAACGTCGCCCCGGTGATGTAGCGCAGGCCGGTCTCATGCAATGTATTCAGCGTTTCCGCGTCGCCCAGCAGGGCGCCACCGAGTGTGTCGCCATGACCGTTGATGTATTTTGTCAGAGAATGCAGCACGATGTCGGCGCCGTGCTCGATCGGGCGTTGCAAGGCTGGCGAGGCGAATGTGCTATCGACCGTGACTTTGACGTTCCGTTTGTGGGCTCGCTCTGCGATTGCCGAAATGTCGAGAATAGCGCTCAGCGGATTGACGGGGGTCTCGAAATAGACCAGGCGGGTTTTCTCCGTGATTGCCGCGTCGAGATTGCGCGGATCCGAAAGGTCAACGGAGACGACCTTGATGCCGAAGCGAGGCAGACCTTGCTCGACCATGGCAACCGTATTGGCGTAAAGCGTCTTGTGCACCACAAGCTCATCGCCTTGCGACAACAGTGACAGGACCAGGGTGCCGAAGGCGGCCATTCCGGTCGACACCACGAGACCCGCCTCGGCTCCTTCAAGGTTTGCAAGCCTTCGCTCGAGAATTTCGGTCGTTGGGTTATATTCACGGGCATAGAGCCTGCCGCCCAGCGCTGCCGCCGCGTCATTTGCCGCCACACTCTCAAAGCCGTAGGTCGATGTCATAAAGACCGGAGGCTGGACCGCTCTCGAGAACCCAGCCGGATCGAACGCGTGATGGATTGCACGGGTATCAAACCCAAGCTGCACGCCCTGCGACGGTTCGGAGTGGTCCTGAAAATCGCCGTGTTCGCCGCTGCCAGTCATTGCTTCGCGCTATCCTCTTTGCTTTCGACCACAGTGGCAGCATACTGGTCCGCAAGAAATAGCCAGTTATGCGGAAAGAAAATGGTCCAGTTAGCAAGTCAGGCAACAGCTGATCGCGCAAGGAAGATGGGCGCGCGCCAGATCTACGAGGCGCTCAAGGATCAGATCGTGAGCCGCGTTTATGACACCGGTGGTCAACTGCCGTCATCTCGAAATCTGGCGAACGAGCTTGGCGTTTCGCGAACGACGGTGACGGTCGCCTACGAGCAGCTTTCGGCGGAGGGTTTCGTGGAACTGCGCCAGGGAGCCCGACCGCGGGTCACTGGCGTGCCCTTCGGACACCGCCTGAGAGCTGCCACGCGGGAGCAACAGAGTGCTCAGCGCCTGTCGGCCTATGGCGAACGACTTAAGGCGACACCTCCGTGGCTGGATTATCTGCCGAGCTCCGTCATGATTGATTTCCGTTATGGCGATCTCGCCCCGTCCGATTTCCCGGCGCTTGCGTGGAGGAAAGCCGTCAACGCGGTCATCGCTCAGCGACCGGTCCGATTGGCCTACGACGACCCGCGGGGATCTTTGCGGTTGCGGCAAGCATTGCAGGGGTATCTATGGCGCGCCCGCACATTGCGGTGCGAGCTGGAGCAAATCATCATCGTGAATGGCTCTCAGCAAGGGTTAGATCTTTGTGCACGGCTTCTGCTCGACCCTGGCAGCGACTTCGTTATGGAAAACCCCGGCTATCGCATGGCGCGCCAGATCTTCGCCAGCACCGGCGCCTCTCCGGTCTCCATAGCTGTCGATGGCGAGGGCTTGCAGACCGAACTTCTGAAGGCTGTGCGAGCCCGGCTAGCCTATGTCACCCCCTCCCATCAATTTCCGCTCGGCGGGGTCATGCCAATTTCTCGCCGTCATCAGCTTCTTGAATGGGCGCGGGAAAACGACGCCTTTGTGATCGAGGACGACTACGACAGCGAGTACCGCTACGATATCAGTCCGGTGCCTCCACTCCATAGTCTGAAAGCTGGACGCAACGTCGTTTATCTCGGGACGATTTCAAAAACGCTATCGCCGATGATGCGCATCGGATATCTCGTTGTCCCGCAGGAACTGCAAGACGTATGCGCAACCGCCAAGCAACTGTTCGACAGGCATTCATCGGTAACCGAGCAGGAAGCCCTGGCATCCTTGATCGAAAGCGGCGGCTATGAAAGCCATGTGCGGCGCGTACGGCGGCTAAACAGAGATCGCCGGGAGACTTTGTTGAACGCGCTGCAGCGCGCGTTCGGCGAACGGATTACGGTGGAGGGTGCCGATGCCGGATTGCATGTCGTGGTCTGGTTCAACGAATTGCCGAGATCGTCCGAGACACGCTTGCTGCAAATCGCGCAACGCACCGGTATTGGCGTCTATTGCATCTCACCTCTTTATGACCCGCAACCAGGCACTGTGACGGAGGACAGGCTCGGACTTGTCATGGGCTATTCAGCCTTGAGCCCGAGGCAGATTGAACGGGGGATCCAACTGCTTCTGATAGCGATTGAGACAGTGACAGAAGAATTCTGAAGTCGCATTCGGCATATCCAAACCCAGACAATCACGACAGGCCCTTCCCCCGACGACCGCCAGTCGCATGAAAATTGAAACTGGACCAGAAACAAGTCATCAAACTGGCACTGTCGAGAAGACCAGTTCTCCGCCAAAGTTGAGGAAGAGCGGCGACGGGCGCAATGACTGTTGGGATTTGTCATTCCACAGCCGAGCACCAATATCCGGTAAACAAAGTTGAGATGGTCTTCGCTTGATAGGGCAGATGCATGACTTGGCAGGGTAAGGTGCTCCACATCCATATTGCGCCGGCAGCGTCCTACGAAATGGAAGAACTGGCGGAAGCGCAGCTCATTGCAGGGCGTGGAATTGTTGGCGACCGCTACTATCTTGGCACTGGAACCTATTCACCGAAACCCGATGTTCGCGACGTCACGCTGATCGAGGTCGAGGTTCTCGAGGCGATGGCCAAAGGTGAGCCACAGATCCCGGGGTTTAAAGCCGCACTTGCGCCTGATGATCATAGACGCAATCTGACCACCCGCGGCGTCCCGCTCAGTCATCTTGTCGGCAAACGCTTTCGGGTAGGCGAAACAATTCTTCGGGCAGCGCGGATGAACTTTCCCTGCAAGTATATCGAAGAGTTGCTCGGCATTCCCGGGCTTTACGACGGTCTTCTGAACCGCTCCGGCCTGAATTGCGCGATCGAGGTTGGTGGCATCATCCGCCCCGGCGATCCCATTCTTCCGTTGGACGAGTGAACGACATGGCATCACCACGTATCATCATGAAGCTGAAGGTTGTCGCCACCCGCAAAGAACCGGGGGACGTGTTCGTCGTCGAACTCGAGCATCCGCGCAAACCCCTACTGCCAGCCTTCGAACCGGGCTCTCACGTTGATGTCCACCTGCCCGACGGGCGGGTTCGCCAATATTCATTGTGCGGTGACGCAGCCGAGCTCTGCCGCTACACGATCGCCGTGAAGCGGGAGGCGGACGGTCGTGGCGGCTCGGCGTGGCTTCATGATGCCGTTTGCGTTGGCACCGTTTTGCCGGTTTCTGCGCCGCGCAACCATTTTCCGCTGAAAGAAGGTCATGGGCCGGTCCTGCTGTTGGCAGGCGGGATCGGCATCACGCCTCTCCTGGCGATGTCAAGCGTTTTGAACCGGCAGGGCAAACCGTTCGAGTTGCACTACTTCACCCGCAGTCGCGCGGTCGCGCCCCTCTTGGCAGTGATCGAGAAGGCTATCGACGGTAGCAAACTGCGACTTCACTTCGACGACGAGCCCGAGACAAGACAGGATATCGAAGCCTTGCTCTCGGCCCGTCAAAGCGATGCGCAGGTTTATTACTGCGGTCCGCCGGGCTTCATGGCGGCAATCGCGCGAGCCACCGTAAATTGGCCGGAGGGTTTGGTGCATTTCGAGGCGTTCCAGCCCGCCGCAAACGACGATAGTCCACCGGAGCCCTTCACGATCATCCTGCGCAATGGGACGGAGGTTCCGGTTCCGGCCGACACGTCAGCGCTGTCGGCAATTCGCGCGGCTGGGGTGTTATTGATGGCATCTTGCGAAAACGGCGTATGCGGGACCTGCGAGTGCGGCTTCCTGGAAGGCCAGCCGATCCACAGAGATGCGGTCCTGTCGAAAGACGCCCGCAGCCACCGGTTCATCCCCTGCGTATCGCGCGCAAAGGGTGTGCTGCGGCTAGATCTGTAAAGTCTGGCACTGGCGGAACGGAGGTGACAAGGGGAGAACGGATGAGACCGGAAATAACGTACTTGAACGAGATCGAGCGATGCGTCTCCTGGATCGCTTCGTGGACCATCCACCCTGCCAACCACATTTGCCAAGGCGGCGAGGTGAAGGTCGGCGGCCATCAGGCGTCTTCCGCCTCCCTGAGCACGAACATGACCACGCTCTACTATTCGGTGCTCAGGCCGCAGGACCGGGTGGCGGACAAGCCGTATACCTCTCCGATCTCTCACGCTATCCGAGATGTGGCAGGCAATCAGACCCGCGAAAAGCTGGAAAATGTGTGCGATCGATTTATTTACGGGTAGCCGATCAGCTCAGTTATGCTTGCTACTAGGATGAGCGTTTCCTGCTGGTCGTGACGCCGTCAGGGTCAGCCTTGCCCCGGAAGGTGGCGTCCATCAGTCCATCGGCGCCCGCTGATCGGTAGGCTCAGGAAGGGCTGTGCGCCTTCGAACCGCTATTGTCGACGAATTGGCGGTCATCATGCTTCGCGTTCGACTACATGTAGCGCGAAGGCGACCGCGACGAGATGACTTTGGCTGCGCGACGAGACGGGAGCATCTATTTATTTGCGTCTATCTACCCGGCCGTTGGAGCAACCGACCCGTGACACGAGCAGTGGCGCAAGATGTTGTCGCTGTTGCCTACTGGTTACGCCAACCTGGACCGAACGCCACCGTGTTGTCGCCTACCAAGGTGTGGTCACCGGACGCGATTGCGGCAACGGGTCTTCTGGCTGAAGATCGGCGTGATTTCGGGCTGCTCGCCTTTATATCGGCAAACAGGCTGAAGGCCGGGTTGCAGGTAGCCGAGCGTGCCCGCTAGCGAGGACAAGCCGACGCGATGAGCTGTGTTGAGCGTCTGTTGGCGCCGCTGTTGCGAGATTGCGGGGTCGTCACGGTGATCGATGGTCACCTCGCAACGCTGGCCTGGATCGGTGGCGTCTACGGGCATCGCGTCAAAGCCTTGGGTGTCGAGCATTTTGGCCAGACAGGGACGAGACTGCAGCGGAATGGGCTGCCAGTTCGGCCGATAATATGCGCGTTCCATCCGACATCGATCCAGGGGAAGTTTTGCCGACAAATGGCATCTCGACGAAATGGTCGTTGCTATCAAAGGCAGAAAATACTGGTTGTGGCGGGCCGTCGATGCTGTGGTTATGTTCTCGATGCATTGCTCCAGAGCCGCCGGGACAAGACGGCGGCCCTCCGACTAATGCGAAAGCTACTGGAGGGCCAGTGCGTCGCGCCACGTGTCATAATCACCGACAAGCTCAGATCCTACAATGCAGCCAGAAGAGAAATCATGCCCAGTGTTGAGCATCGCTCGCATAAGGGCGTGAATAACCGGCGGAGAATTCGCATCTGGCTGTTCGACGACGAGAACGAGGCATGATCCGGTTCAAGTCGGCAGGGCAATGCCAGCGCTTCATATCCATCCATGGCCCGATCGCAAACCTGTTCCATCTTCAACGCAAGAAGACTACCCACTGCCGAATATCGAAAACTGCAAAACGCCGCCATGAGCAGGTGGCGGGAAATCACCCTGTCGACTGAGGCATAA
>NZ_JBFUAY010000188.1:0-8619 GCF_056406015.1 Rhizobium sp. P1_E1
CTTCGGGCGGGCCGGCCTCTTCGACAGCGGGACAAGTCACGAAACGCGCGCGCCTACTGCCGGCAGTTCAGCAAGCCTGCGCTCCATCATGCCATGGGTGGCGCTGATCTTCGCGCTCGGCTTCATCAACGGCCTGATGCCATATCCCTATCTCACCTATCTCTCGCCGTTCCTGCGCGAGGAACTCGGCTATTCCGTCGGCTTTGCCTCATGGCTCTGGGCAACGATCGGGGCGGTGGGGATCAGCGCAGGCTTCGCCATTGGCACAATATCGTCGCGCCTCGGAGCGCGCCATGCCATGCTCGCTTGTTACTCAAGCTTCCTCGCCGCCGGCGCCCTCGTAGTCCTCGATCCCTCCATGGAACTCTCGCTCCTGTCAGGCATCTTCTTTTCGCTGGGTTTTTATCCGATCTATGGCCTGCTGCCGGCCTACGTCTCACATCGCGCCACGCCCCGCGTCGCGGTGACTGTCTTAGGCATCTGCACCGTGTTCCAAGGCATCGGCGGCACCACAGGGAACTTCTTTGGCGCCGTGATCAAGACATCGACCCAGAGTTTCAGCGGCATCTATCTCGCCGTTGCAGTTACGGCCGCCGTCGCGGCGGCGATGACGATTTTGCTGCCGAAGGACCAGAGTGTGCAGGCCGAGTAGCATCTGCCGATGCTGCCGCTGCCGGGCACAAGGGCTATTATATGTTAGCATCTTCGCCGCAATCGCCGCCTGATTTTTGCCGGTCAGGCCTTTTCGAAGAGCGGCGAGATCATACGGCAACTCGCCCCTTGCCGAGATGCTTGATCGCTTGTTCCAGTGGCCGCCGGCCATCGCAATAATCGTCCCAGGCCGATGATTTCGAGAGGATGGTCGGGACGGTGCGGATGGTGAAGCGCTTCGGGTCGAGATCCGATTTGACCTGTGTCCATGTCAACGGCATCGAGACGGTGGCACCCGGCCGGGCACGGGGCGACAAAGGTGCCACTGCCGTCGCCATCCGGTCATTGCGCAGATAATCGAGGAAGATCCGGCCATCCCTCAGGCTCTTGGTCATCTTGATCAGATAGAGATCGGGATTGTCACGCGCCATCTGCTGGCAGACGTCGTGGGCAAAACCCTTCGCTTGCGCCCACGAAAGCGGCTTGCGCTTGTTGATTGCGAGTGGCGTGACGACGTGCAGGCCCTTGCCACCAGTGGTCTTGCAAAAGCTGACCAGGCCCAACTCGTCGAGACGGTCCCGCATTTCGCGGGCTGCCGAAACGACCGCGGAGAATGGCACGTCCGGACCTGGATCAAGGTCGAAGACGAGCCGGCCCGGCACCTCAGGCTGATGCGGTTCACAATTCCAGGGATGCAGCTCGACGCCACCGATCTGCGCGACGGCAGCAAGGCCTTCGACGCGGTCGATCTGCAAATAAGGCTTTTTGTCGCCGAAGACCTTCACCAGTTCAAGCAGGTTGGAGGTGCCGGGCATCGCATGGCGCTGGAAAAACTGCTCGCCACCGATGCCGTCGGGCGTCCGGATGATGGAACATGGCCGTCCCTTGATGTGCTCGATCAGCCAGGAACCGACCATTTCGTAGTAACGGGCCAGTTCCTCCTTGGTGACAGGTTTGCCATCATTGGCATCAGGCCATAGCGGCTTGTCGGGGTTGGAAATCGTCACGCCCATGACCTCGGCCTTGGCGCCCTTTCGCCGGACCGGCATGGCCTTCGTCTCCGCCACCGGCTGCGGCACGTCTGTCTGCGCGGGTTTCGCCGGCCGTTCGGCCTTGACCTCCTTGGCCGGCTTGTCCGTGCGCAGCCCTTTGAAGGCCGCCTGCCGGACAATACCGTCGGCCGTCCAGCCTGCGAATTCGATTTCCGCCACGAGCTCGGGCTTCAGCCACGTGACCTCGGCCTCCTTCTTCGGCGCGCCGATGCCGGTGAAGGGCGATTTCGCCGTCTCGAGCGCTTTCAACTTCGGAAGCAGCGTTTCCACTTTCTTTGCGCCATATCCCGTGCCGACGCGGCCGACATAGACGAAGTGGTCGCCGTGATAGACGCCGACCAGCAGGGATCGGAATTTCCCGTTGGTCTTGGCATAGGCGCCGATCACCACCTCGTGGCCGGCGCGGCATTTCGACTTCGCCCAGTTTTCGGTGCGGCCGGATTGATAGGGTGCATCGGCCTCTTTCGAGACGATGCCTTCCAGTGAGAGCTTGCAGGCAGACCGGAGAACTGCATCACCGCCCGTTTCGAAATGCTCGACGAAACGGATGCGCGGATCGCTGCCGGCGTCGGACAGAAGCCTTTGAAGCCGCGCCTTGCGCTCGACGAGCGGTAGAGATCGCACGTCCTCGCCACCCTCATAGAGAAGGTCGAATGCGAAATAGACGAGTTCGCCGGTCTTGCCTTCCGAAAGGGCCGCCTGCAGGGCCGCGAAATCAGGAACGCCATTATCGTCGAGGGCGCAGATCTCGCCGTCGATGATCGCATCGGGCAGTGTCGATGCCGCCTCGGCGATCTCGGGATATTTTGTCGTCCAGTCGAGCCCTTTCCTGGTCTTCAGCGTCGCCTCCCCGTCCAGTACGCGCATCTGGATACGGTAGCCGTCGAACTTGATCTCGTGAATCCAGCCGGTGCCGGCGGGCGGACGCTCCAGGGTCTGGCAGAGCTGTGGCGCAATGAAATCCGGTAGATCAACCTTTGTGGCCGTTTTCGCCTTCCGATCAGCTCCAGTGTCTTCTTTTCGCTCTTCGGCAGCCAGTCCGTGATTGCTGTCCCAGACGGCATCGGCTTGAACGTCGCCGCCCTCGACCATGAAGGGCTTGGGCTTTCGTCCCTTGCCGGCGGCAATCATTTCCATGGTACGGCCAGAGGCAACTGATGTCTGGTTTTCCTCAAGTGTGGCCGCGCCGTTTTCCTCGACCGAGAATTCGTCGTGGTGCTTGATCAGCAGCCAGTTTGTCCGGCTGCCACGGTCGCGGTCGTTGCGCATGCGCACCAGCACGAAGCTGCCATGCAGGCGTTTGCCTTCCAGCGTGAATTTGAAATCGCCTTTCGCCAGCGCCTGCTCCGGGCTCTTCTTTCCTTCCGGCTCCCAATAACCGCGATCCCAGAGCATGACAGTGCCGCCGCCATACTGGCCTTTCGGAATGGTGCCTTCGAAATCACCGTAGTCCAGCGGGTGATCTTCCACTTCGACGGCCAGCCGCTTGTCGTGCGGATCGAGGGACGGGCCTTTGGTGACAGCCCAAGACTTGAAGACGCCGTCGAGTTCGAGGCGCAAATCGTAATGCAGTCGGGTCGCGTCGTGCTTCTGGATGACGAAACGACGACGGTTGCTGCGCGCGAGGCGCTTTTCGCCGCTCGGTTCGGCCGTTTTTTGAAAGTCGCGCTTCGATCGATAGGTCGACAGTTTATCGCTGGCCATGGTCGTTCCCGAAACAGTCCCGACAGCGAAATGCCGGCTGGCACTCAGAAGTTCCATCACGGCGTTCGTCCAGCCAAATAACGGGAAAAGCGGCGCTTATGCTAGACCTCGCCTCATCGGAGGCGAGGTCATCGATTCTCCTTTAATTGGCAACGAGACGCGCTGGCCGAGCCGGATGCGTGGTCGGCTTTCTCTTCCACGGGGCCAGAACGGATGGCATGCCCGCTTCGAGGCAAGCCGCCACGAAGGCTTCGCGCGCGACGATGCTGGGAATGCTGCCGTTGAGGACGCCACGACACGTTTTCACTGCGCGTTGATGGCGCTCACCATGACGCAGCGGCCATTCGTTCTCGAGAAAATCCAAGGCGTCGTATGCGCCTGCGAAGGTGCGCTCCAAACCGCACTGCAGCCGGATTCTCACCGGCTGGGTCCATAGAACATCGTTCAGCGGCATCTTTTCCTCCTTTCATGCCACCAATGGTCCTGATGAAAATGATATTGTGGGGGGTAGCCGATCGTTCAAGGCCCGTCAGACAAATCCCCTTGGTGATCAACGGGCCGTTCACCATTGCGCCTGCGATTGCCCGGCGGGGACATGCGTGAAAAGTCGATGGGCATCACACGGTCAAGAACGGCGCGCCTGTTGGCGTGACTATGAGAGCGCCTTTTCAACAATCGGCCTTAGAAAATGCCGTTCAGAAAACGGCAGCTCATCAATGGTACACCCAATTTTAGCACTCTAGTGTCCAGAGTGCCAATTTTTGTCTGGGGTGCTCTTGAACCCTGAAAACTCCGCAACCAAATCAGTTTCGTCAGCCGCCACTAACGGGGCTGAATTGGTGGAGACGCAAGTTTCCAATGCGTCTTCATTCCATGTTGCTTTACGGAGGATATGGCTATGAGAAACGAATTCGACTTCGCCCCCCTTTACCAGTCCAGCATCGGCTTTGACCGCGTTTTCAACCTCCTCAACAATGCGCAGCGGGTTCAACCTGTCGACACTTGGCCGCCTTACAATATTGTCAAGGCGGGCGATGACGACTACCGCATCGTCATTGCTGTCGCGGGTTTCGGCGAGGAGGACCTTTCGATCACGCATGAGCGAAACGTGCTCATTATTGCTGGTGAGAAAGCCGATAAGGAGGACGCGCAATATCTGCATCACGGCATCGCGGGCCGGTCGTTCGAGCGGCGCTTCGAGCTCGCCGACCATGTCAAGGTGTCTGGGGCAAGCCTGAAAAACGGTCTTCTGTCGGTCGAGTTGAAACTGGAGATCCCCGAAGAGATGAAGCCGCGGCGCATTCCCATCGGCGCCAGCGAAGCCCAGCAGGTTGAAAAGCAGACTGCACCGCTTCAGATCGAAGGCGGAAAGCAGGTTGCATAATCGAACTAGATGACGGCCGGCGCCGGACTTGCCGGCGCGGCCAGACATGGAGGTACAGATGAGTGTTCGTGATCTAATTTCGCGGGGCCGCGGCAAGAGTACGGTTCCGACCGACTATGCAGGCAGAGATCATAATCCGTTCTTGGCGCTTCATCGCGAGATGAACAGGCTGTTTGATGATGTCTTCCGTGGCTTCGAGCATCGGTTCCCGGCCAGCGGTTCTGGCTTCATGTTTGAAAGCTCCTGGCCGAAGATCGACGTCTCGGAAACCGAGAAGGAAATCCGCGTCACCGCTGATATTCCTGGCATGGACGAGAAAGACGTTGAAGTCTTGCTCGACAACGGCGTCTTGACCATCCGGGGTGAAAAGCTTGGCGAAAACGACGACAAAGACCGGCAGTTCTCCGAGCGGTTCTATGGCCGCTTCGAACGCCGTCTTTCCTTAAACAGCGAGGTAGAGGAAGACAGAATCTCGGCCTCCTTCAGGAATGGCGTTTTGACTGTCACTCTGCCCCGCTCGGGGTCGGAACAATCGACTGCTAAGCGCATCACGATCAATAGCTAAAAGAGAGATGTGTTTGGGGTGATGCGCGTTGTTTGGCAGCAGTGGCATGCGATTGTCAGGCCCTGCTGCCAATCTCGCTGTATTGGCAGCGAGGTTGCCACATGATGGCAACGCTTCGGTATTGTCGCATTCAAATGGTCGCCGACAACAACCAGCCCACCTGTGGCGTTCCGTCACCAGGATATGGCCCCGCCGTTCTGTGGCTGCATCGTTGCCGGTCTCCAGCAAACTTTCAGCGAGTTGGCGCGTTGAATATGGCGCGCTGAAACCGACGGGACCGCTGATGACCAAGGGAAATCGATTTGATGTGCTCGCCAAAGGCGGCTATGCGGCGCGCGGCGTTGTCTTTCTCCTTGTGGCCGGGCTTGCTCTCTTCTCCGGCGTGGCCGGTGGCCGGCCCGAAACGAAATCCGCGCTTTCAGCACTCCTTGGACAGCCGCTCGGTCGCGTATGGGTCGGATTGATCGGGCTCGGCCTTCTAGGATTTGTTGCCTGGAGGTTGGCGCAGTCCCTGGCAGACAGCGACGGCCACGGTAGGGACGGGAAGGCATTGGCGATCCGATCCGCGCTCTTTGGCAGCGCCATCACCTATCTCGGGCTTGCCGCATATGCGCTCGGGAACGCCTTTTTCCTGGGAGGAGGTAGCGAAGCTTCTGGTGAGAAGGATCTGGCAGGATGGATCATGTCGCAGCCGTTTGGATCCTACTTTGCGATCGCGGTCGGCGCCGGCTTCATCATCGGCGGCGTCGTGACGGCCGTGAAGGGCATCACCAGGAAGTTCGAGCGCCACCTTCAGATACCTGATCACAAGGGTATCGTGACGTTGGTATGCATCTATGGCCTTGTCGCCCGCGGCGTGGTGTTTGCGGCTACCGGAGTACTTTTCGCCTATGCAGGTTTCAGGGTGGATCCTGGACAAGCCGGTAGCATGGGCGACGCCCTGGAATGGCTGCGCCAGCTTCCGCTAGGATCCTTTCTGTATGTCGCGGTCGCCGTTGGATTGGCGGCTTTCGGACTCTATAATCTTGTCGAGGCACGGTACCGCATCGTTAGGAGCCCATCGTTGGCGGACGCTAAGCGTTCGATCCCGAKGGCAGGTTCTTGACATCAGTGTTCCGGTGCCAAGGTGCCGTCATAGGTCGAGCCTGCCGATGGGATCTCAATGTCTATAAGCAGCCCATCCTCCGACCAAGTTTTCTCAATTCGCCCTTTAAGCTGCCTTTCGACCATTGCGCCGACAATCACCGTGCCAAAACCTCGTTTGGCGAATGTAGGCAGAGGGCGCGAGCCCACCTCCTGCCACCGGATATTAAAGCCTGCTCCGGACGGTTTGGGCTTCCAACTGATTGAAAGTCTGCCTCGCGCAGCGGCGAGCGCACCGTGCTGGGCTGCGTTGACAGCGAGTTCATGGAACACGAGCGCAAGGGGCTGGACGACCGGCCCATCCATTCTGATATCCGGCCCGGCAAAAAAAGCGCGGGTGGCCGCGAACGGCGTCACCTGTTGACGAATAAGCTCCTCAACAGAAATGCTTGTCCATCTTCGTTCAGCAAGCAAGGTATGGGCACGGGCGAGCGCCTGCACCCGATGCTGAATAGCGGCGGCATAAAGGGCCGGGTCATCGGCGTTGCTCAGGCGGACGATGCTGTCGACGATCGCCAGGACGTTGTTGGATCGGTGGTCGACTTCCATCAGCAGGCGATGCTCGGAGGCCTCCAGTGCCTCGATCCGCCGGTACTCCGTCATGTCGATTTGAGAGCCAAAGAAATACAGGATCCTTCCGTCATCCCCATGGACGGGACTTAGATGCAAGCGTCCAGAACTGCTCACCGCTCTTCTTATAATTGAGGATCTCGACGCTGACCTCACGCTCGCCGGCGATAGCCGCACGAATTTCGGCGACGGCAATCGGAGACGTCGCGGGACCCTGCAGGAAACGACAGTTGCGCCCCAGCACTTCAGGCGCCGCATAACCTGTCAGTTCGAGGAATGCCTTGTTTGCGAGCACGATCGGAAGATCCGGCTTTCGCCCATCGGTGACGACCATCGGCATCCGGGTGCGTTCAAATGCGATCGCTGCCAACTCCTTCCGATCGGCGGAAGCTGCTTTTGAAGATGCGGAAGGCAAATCCCCGTGGAGTTGTTCTCTCGAATGGCCTGTCATGCTTCCACGCTCACTAAGACGTCGCTTGATAACGTGGCTCGCGTATCTTTGTTTCCGAGAAGGTTGTGTGGCTTTAGCGATCGCTCCTCCGGGACTTGCCCGACAACGTGTCACGGCTGCGGCCTTTGCCAACGCGACGGCGTCCGGTATAAAATCAGGATGAGGCCTTTCAGCCTTGCAGGCCTTGAAAGGTTCGCGCGTATAATATGATCATGAAACCCTTTTCCAGTTCCAGCCGCTCCCGAGAGCGCTTTCTCGAAGCCATTCTGCAGAGCGCGATCGAGTATGCGATCATCTCCATGGATCTCGATGGCCTGGTGACTACGTGGAATGAGGGTGCGCGACGGATCCTCGGATGGGACGAGGCTGAGATTATCGGCAAGCCCGCAGCCGTCATTTTCACGCAGGAAGACCTGCAGGCGGGGATTCTCCAACGGGAGATGACCGCCGCTTTAGCGGAAGGCCATGGCAACGATGAACGCTGGCACGTTCGCAAGGACGGATCGTTGTTCTGGGCGTCGGGTCAGATGATGGCGCTGACGTCGGATGATGGCGAAGTCGAGGGCTTTGTGAAGATTCTGAGAGATCGCACCGAGCAGAGAGAAAACGAGGAGCGACAGMGCGTCCTGATGCACGAACTCTCTCACCGCATGAAAAACACGCTGGCCGTCGTTCAGGCTATCACCAGTCAATCCTTTCGAAACGCCAGCTCTCTGGAGGAAGCGGAACAATCGATCTCTGCGCGGATCAATGCTTACTCGAAAGCACACGATATTTTGCTGCAGCAAAATTGGTTGGGCACGACCATGGGAACGATTGTCGAGGCTACCGCGATTAATCTCGGACTTCAGACGTCAGGACGTTTCAAAGCAAGCGGTCCCGACGTTGAATTGAGTCCACAGGCGGCCCTTTGTTTCTCCCTCGTGCTGCACGAACTCGTCACCAACGCCAATAAGTATGGTGCGCTTTCGGAGGATACAGGGACTGTTGCAATCGAGTGGTCGGTAGGCGACAAGGCGGGCGCCCCGAGCCTGAACTTCACTTGGCAGGAGGTTGGAGGTCCGGCGGTGGAAACTCCAACCAAGAAGGGGTTCGGCAC
>NZ_JBFUAY010000189.1:0-8490 GCF_056406015.1 Rhizobium sp. P1_E1
GCATGCAGGTCGCGCGCGAGGAAACCTTCGGGCCGCTTGCCCCGCTTTTTCGTTTCCGCGACGAGCAGGACGTCATCGAACAGGCAAACGACACCGAGTTCGGCCTTGCTTCGTATTTTTACGCCCGCGATCTGTCGCGAGTGTTTCGCGTCGCCGAAGCGCTCGAATATGGGATGGTCGGCGTCAATACCGGTCTTGTCTCCACGGCCGAGGCTCCGTTCGGCGGCATGAAAATGTCGGGTCTCGGTCGCGAAGGGTCGAGGCACGGATTGGACGAATACACCGAGCTTAAATATGTATGCCTCGGCGGCATTGCCTGACTTGGTTGATGCTTGCGCTTCGCCGCAAAGGACCAGAATGTCTCTCGTCAGCATCGCCATGTATGTCACTTCGGAGCCGCTCGCGGATGCGACAGCCGAGCTCTGGTCGTTCCTCCGGCATTATCTCTTGGATGCCGGCCTCAAGGGCTTGCCTGAAAAGCTCGATCAGGCGGTTCCCTATGATGAAGCCTGGCTGAGGCCGGATCTTCTTCTCTCGCAGGCATGCGGCTATCCCTTTGCCAGGAGCCTGCGTGGCAGGGTCCGCCTGGTGGCGACGCCGATTTATGGTCATCCCGGCTGCGACGGCCCGCTGATGCGCAGCTTCATTGTCGTCCGCAAGGATTCTCCCCTTTGCTCGTTGGCGGATTTGCGGGGCACCACGGCTGCGATCAATAGCCCTGACAGCAATTCCGGCAGCAATTTCTTTCGCGCGGCGGTCGCTCCGCTTGCCGACAGCGGCCGCTTCTTCGGTCGGATTATCGAAACCGGCAGCCACCGCGGCAGCATCGCCGCCGTTGCCGAGGGCAGGGCGGAGAGTGCCTCCATCGATTGCGTCACTTATGCGAATATTCGCCGCTTCGATCCCGGCCATCTCCAAGCGGTCCGCATCATCGCCGAAACGCCCAAAGGCCCCGGTCTGCCCTTCATCACCTCAGGCGATGCATCGGACGAGAGAGTCCTTCTGCTGCGAAATGCRCTTGACGCCGCGATCAAGGAGCCATCGCTGGCCGCTATGCGCGCTACACTCGGGCTCGTTGATTTTTCAGTGCTTTCCGAAGCCGACTATGCGCCGCTCTTATCGCTTGCCGGCGATGCTTTGCCGCAATTGAGAGCTTGAGCGGCAGACGAATTTTTCCMGACTTTTTCTTCGGTTGGGAGTGAGCCACACGAACTAGGCAGGTGAAGGCAAGTCCGTAGCACTCGAACCTTGAATGTAAGGAAAAATTCCATTACTTTTGTATGGGTTTAAAGTTCGGAGATTTTCCATGGCTTCCCTTGCGGTCACAATGAAAGGGCAAATCACGCTGAGACGGGATTTGCTGACGCATCTTGGGGTCAAGCCGGGGGAGCGGATCGAATTCGACAAGCTGCCTGGGGGCGAGCTGCGGGTAAGGGCTGCTCGTCCGACGGGGACAATCGAGGACTTTATCGGACGGCATGCTGGCAGGATGAAAAAACCGTTGACCATCGAAGAGATGAACGAAATCGCGGCTTCGGGCTGGGCCGGCGAGGAATGAAAATCTCAGTCGATACCAACGTTCTTGCTCGAGCCGTCCTGCAGGATGACGCCGAGCAGGGAAGGGCAGCGGCAAAGCTCCTCAAGGAAGCATCGCTGATCGCGGTTTCCCTGCCGAGCTTATGTGAACTGGTCTGGATACTGCGTCGAGGAGCCAGGCTATCAAAGGAAGATGTTTCACAGACGATCCACGACCTGCTCAACGCGGGCAATGTGGCGATGAACCGTCCTGCGGTCGAAGCAGGACTGGCCATGCTGGAGGCGGATGGCGATTTTGCAGATGGCGTGATCGCCCATGAAGGAGCATGGCTTGGCGGCGAGAGCTTCGTATCTTTCGACAAGCAGGCGGTCGAGCTGGTAATCCGCCAAGGCCAACCCGCGCGTCTTCTCGCCTGAAATTCCGCAGGCTCATGAGCGAGACGGCGGGCAGGCGTTAGCCTCAGAACCGATGTTCCGCTCCTTCGACCGGATTTGCCCAGACTGTCATTCCAGGCGCAAATGGCGTCTCGCCTTCGGCGCGCACCACCATCTCACCGAGTTCGGGGACGTCGAGGTAGAGGATCGCGTCGGCGCCAAGCCGCTCGACATGCCGGATCCTGCCCTGCCACTGCCCGGCACCTTCCGAAAGCCTGATATGTTCCGGGCGAATACCGTAGGTCGTGCAGTTCATTCGCCGCGCGGTCTCGCCCCCATAGAGGTTCATCTTCGGGCTGCCGATGAATCCGGCGACGAATGGTGTCGCCGGATTACGGTAGAGTTCCATCGGACTGCCGATCTGCTCGACCGCGCCGCCGTTCAGGACGACGATCTTGTCCGCCATCGTCATGGCCTCGACCTGGTCGTGGGTAACGTAGATCATCGTCGATTTCAGGCGGGCGTGCAGATCGGCGATCTCAAGACGCATCTGGGCTCTGAGCGAAGCGTCGAGATTGGAGAGCGGCTCGTCGAACAGGAAGACCTTGGGATCGCGGATGATCGCGCGGCCGATGGCGACGCGCTGCCTCTGGCCGCCGGAGAGCGCTTTCGGCTTTCTCTCCAGCAGCTGGGTGAGCTGCAGCGTTTCAGCCGTCGCCGCGACCTTGGCGGCGATTTCCGCCTTTGGGCGGCGGGCGAGTGAAAGGCCGAAGCCGATATTCTCGGCAACGGTCATATGCGGGTAGAGCGCGTAGCTCTGGAACACCATGGCAATGCCGCGCTCGGAGGGTTCGGCAGAGGTCACGTCCTTGCCGCCGATGGTCAGCGTGCCTGATGTCGTTTCTTCTAGGCCGGCGATGATCCGCAGCAACGTCGATTTTCCGCATCCAGACGGGCCGACGAAAACGACGAACTCGCCGGAGGCAACCTCCAGATCAATTCCCTTGATGACTTCAAGGGCGCCAAAGCTCTTGCGAACTTGCTTGAGAGTGAGCTCAGCCATTCGGTTACCCTTTTACTGCGCCGGCCGTCATGCCGGCGACGATCTGCCGGTTGAAGAAGATGAAGACAATCAGCGGCGGGATCGTCACGAGGAGGATATTCATGAAGAGGAGATTGTACTGGCTCGTATACATGCTCTGGAAATTATAGAGCGTCAGCTGCACGGTCACGTTCTCCTTGCCGGGAAGATAGTAGAGCGGGTTGGTGAAATCGTTGAAGATCGCGATCGATTGCACGACGATGTTGGTGACGGTCACCGGCTTCAGCAACGGCAGGATCACTCTGAAGAAAATCTGTCGGGGCTTGGCGCCATCGATCAGCGCCGCCTCGTCGAGGTCGCGCGGTATGGTCGAAATGAATGACCGGTAGAGCAATGTCGAGAACGAGAGATTATAGGCGACCTGGATCAGGATCATCCCGGTCATGGTCTTGAAGAGACCGATCTCCTGCAAGAGGCCGATGGTGGGCACGACGGCTGGCGGCATCATCAGACCCATGAACAGGGCAATGGAGGCCACCCTGTTCCAGACGGTCTTGCGGCGCTGCATCACATATCCGACCATTGCCGACAGCAGGATCAGGATCGTGACGGAGACCACGGTGATCAGCGTGGAGTTGAAATAGGCGAGCGCGAGCTGGTAGTCGCGCGCCTTGAAGACGGCGGCCAGATTATCCCAGAACAGCCAATGTTCGGGCAATTCGAAATCGAGGCGAGAGGCTTCGGATTTCGATTTGACCGCCTGGAGAGCGACGAAAACGAAGGGCATGACGAAGATGACGGCCGTCACCGCAAGGGCTATCGCGCCGGTCACGTAAGGGTGGACGCTTCTCATTCCTCGACCTCGCGCCGGTTGAACCACAGGGTGAATGGCAGGATGATTATGGCGATCAGCGCGAACAGGATGACGTTTCCGGCCGTCGACAGGCCGTAGAAACCCGCCTGGTACTGCTTATAGATGACCGAGGCGATCACATCGGAGGAGAAACCGGGCCCGCCGCGGGTCATGGCCCATATCAGATCGAAGGATCGAAGCCCGCCGATCAGCGACAATGTCACCACGATGACGGTGGCAGGACGCACGAGCGGCAGGGTGATCCGGAAAAATTGCTGGAGACGCGTGGCGCCGTCGATCCTCGCGGCCTCATAATAATCGGGGCTGATCGCGGCAAGGCCGGCGATGAAGATCAGGGTTGCAAGGCCGACACCCTTCCAGACATCGACCAAAGCCACCGAAAAAAGCGCCAGCGCCGGATTGGTGAGCCATCCCGGGCCGGGAATGCCGAGCGTCTCGAGCGTGACATTGATGATGCCCCTGGTCGGATGCATCATCACCGTGAAAGTGATCCCGATGCCGATCGTCGAGACCAGGACGGGAAAGAAGACCAGCGTGCGCAGGAAGCCGCGGGCGAAGATATTGCTGGTTAGCAGCACGGCAAGCAGCAGCCCGCAGACCGTCTTCAGGCCGGATGTCGTCACGGCATAGATCAGCGTGTTGACCAGTCCCTTGACCAGGAATGGTTCGGAAAAGAACTGCTGAAAGTTTTCGAGCCCGATGAATTCGGCCGTCGAAAGATCCCAGCGTGTGAGGCTGAACCAGAGAGAGGATACCGTAGGAACCAGAAACAGCACGCCGTAGATGATTGCGGCCGGAATGAAAAACCACAGCGGGTAGGGCGATTTGCGCGAGCGGGGGCGTGTCTCGGTCATGACTACCTCTTCGATCGGGTGGAACCTCGCCCCTTTAGGAGCGAGGTTAATTGACCCGAAAGGCCGCTACCAGTTTGGAAGACCGAGCTGCTTGGCCTGCTTGCGCACGTCGTCGTCATAGAGCTTTGCTGCGTCGGCCGGCTGGCGAATACCGGAGCCGACTTCGACGGTGATCTGCTCAAGAGCCGGTCCCTTGATCGGCGAAACGAATTCCAGCGCCGGGGTCGTCTTGTCCTTGGCCTCGAAATAGGGGAGCATGTCCTTTATCGCAGGCGGTACACTAGCTGGCAGGTCGCAGCCGTCGATCAGGGAAGGCCCCTGAACGGCATTGGTCTCCACCATGATCTTGCAGGCCTCGACGCTTCCGGCAAAATCGACGAATTTCCGTGCTTCCTCGGCGTGCTGGCTGGTCAGGGGAATGTAGAGGGCTGGCGGCATCCAGACCGTCAAGCCGTTGGTTGCGGCGTCGTCGCTCGGCTGCGCAAAAAAGCCGACATCGTTGAGGTTTTCGGGATAATTCTGTTTGAGCGCGCCGACCGCGAAGCTCAGCATCGGATAATGCGCTGCCTCGCCGGTTGCCACCATTCTCAGGCCGTCGTCGTAGCTTGCCGCGCCGAAATCTTCGTTCATCAGACCGGCGTCGTGAACGTCCTTCAGCCGTTCGAAGCCCTTCAGAGCCGCAGGCGTCTCGGCGTATTTTGCCTTGTTGGCAGTATAGTCTGCGGCGAAGTTCGGCACGGCCGCGTGCAGGTTGTAATAGTCAGCCAGAACGAACAGCTGCGAGGTCCAGGTATCGCGATAGGTCTGCGCCACGGCGACCTTTCCTGATGCTTTGACCTTCGCGTTGTTCGCCATGAAGTCCGCCCATGTCTTCGGGACGGAGAGGCCGAGGTCCTGGTAGATTTTCCTGTTGTAGAGGATCCCGCCTGCCATCGCCGTGCCGAAGGGAACGCCATAGATCTTGCCATCGGCACGGACAACCGATTTGAAACCTTCGTCGACCTTCGCTTGCGAGGAGAGATCGCTCAGATCGACAAGCGTCTGTGTCGGCTTCAGCGCCTGTAGCAGCGAGCCGGAATTGTAGAGAAACACATCGGACATCTCCCCCGTTGCCAGGCGCGTCTTGATGATGTTGTCGCCTTCGCCGCCACCGGCCCGCGGCTCGATTTCGATCGTCACGTCGGGTGCCTTTGCCTGATAGGCGGCAACCAGTGCCTCGGCTGCCGCGACGGTGTCCGGGTTGTTGTCGATCAGGAATGACAGCGTGGTGTCTGCATGCGACGGGCCAGCCGCGACCAGTGCCAAAAGCGCGGACGCGCCCGCAAGAATGAGTTTTATCCGATGTGTCATGACGTTCCTCCTCTGAACGGTGTGACGTGTATGCTCCTCAAGAATTGGGTAGGGAAAAGACCAGCTGGTGCGTCCCGGAGGGAAGAATGGCTTCCTCGACAACAGGCTCTCCGTTGAGCGACGGATTTTGATGCCGTTTTCCCGGCCGGAACCGGCCGATGCAGCCCTCCGGAAAGGTCAGCACATAGGTGACCTTGTTGCCGTCGCACTGCCARCCGGCCTCGATGCGTCCCTGGCTGATATCATGATAGGCCGAAACCGGCGAAAGGGACGGAATCGGCGCCGGATCGACGACCACCTCGGCAAATCCGGGGGCGCTCGGGCACGGAGAAATTCCGGCGACGCTTTCGAACAGCCACTGGCAAACCGCGCCATAGGCATAGTGGTTGTAGCTGTTCATATCAGGTTCGTAGATGGTGCCGTCAGGCGCCATGGAATCCCAGCGCTCCCAGATCGTCGTCGCTCCCTTCGAGACCTGGTAGAGCCAGCCCGGTACATCCTCCTGCAGGAAGACCTTTTCGGCCAGATCATCCATGCCGAGCTTCGTCAGCGCCGGCAGCAGGGCGGGCGTGCCGATGAAACCGGTGCCGATCTTGTAGTCTGCATCGATGATCACCTGCCGGAAATGCTGCTGTGCGGCTTGCGTGTGCTCCGCCGGTATCAGGTCGTGGAGGAAGGCCAAGGCATAGGACGTCTGGTCGTTGTGTGCGAGCCGTCCTGCCGGCGTGATGAACTCGTTGGCGAATGTCCGCCGGATCTCGTTTGCGCGCTGGTTCATCATCTCTTCAAGCGCATGCTCGCCGAGAGTGGCTGCGATCCTTGCCAGAAGGTCGGTCGAGATGAAGTGGTAAAGCGTGGCCGCGCAGTCGTCAGCAATCGTCGGACGAGGCTTTCGATTGTCGCCGACCGGCTGCAGCCAGTCGCCGAAGGTGAAGCCGCGGTCGCCCCAACGCGAGGGCGGACGCACGAGCGGACCATCCGAGATCGACCAGACGAAATCGACCCAGCGCACCATGGAATCCAGGCACTCCGACAGGACGGCCCGGTCGCCGTAATGGGTGTAGAGTACCCAGGGGATGACGACGATCGCGTCGCCCCAGCCGGTCGAGCCGGCATAGCCCGGGAAATTGGCCGGATGCAAGCGCGTCGGATCCGGTGAAAAGTGCGAGACGGCGCCATCCTCGCGCTGATCAGCCATCACATCCCGCAGATACTTCCTGAGAAACGATTGGCTGTCGCTCAGCCAGCATGCGGTTGCGGCAAATACCTGGGCGTCGCCCGTCCAGCCCAGGCGTTCATCGCGCTGCGGGCAATCGGTTGGAACTTCGACGAAATTGGCGCGCTGCGACCAGATGGTATTCTCGACGAGGCGATTGACCAGCGCATTGCCGGAGGTGAAACCGCCGGCGGGCTCAGGCACCGACGAGATCGGGATGGACGCGATTGTGAGGATCTTCGCATCGCCCTCGATCGTCACCCGGGCATAACGGAAGCCGTGGAAGGTGAAATGCGGTGCGTAGGTCTCGTCGCCGTCTCCCCGCAGCGTGTAGACGGTATGTGCCGCGGCCGTGCGATAGTTGCGATTGTCGAAATGACGATCGGGGCCGAGTACCTCCGAATGCTCCACCCGGACTTCGGCGCCGGCAGCGCCGCGGACCTTGTATCTGACATAGCCGCCGGCATTCTGGCCGAAATCGTAGACGGTCCTGCCCTCATCGTCGGTCCAGCTTTCGACAGCGGCAAGTGGCGGCAACTCGCGCACCGCAGCCGTTTCGTGCGCGACAAGCAGCGCCCTGTCAAAGGGCAATCTCTCGGTGCCATGGCTCTCCAAGTAGTTTTCCTGGCGGGCATCGTAGATTTCGCCGAAGTAGATTCCGGATTTCAGGATCGGCAGAAGGCCGCTTCGCCATGAGGTGTCGGTGGAAAGAACGGTGCCATCCGGTCCGATCAGATCCGCAATAGCGCCGATCCTGTCGCCCCAGCAATTCGGGATCGCCTGGGCACCCCACATCAAAGGCGACCGATACCATCCGTCGGCAAGCCAGATCTCGATCCGGTTGAGACCCGGCTTGAGCAGGTTGGAGACGTGGTATCGCTGATAGGCAAGGCGATCGTCGTAGTTCGTCCAACCTGGGGTCAACAGGTCGTCACCGACGCGAACGCCGTTGATGAAGCAGCGGTAGAGGCCAAGTGCTGATATAAAGAGCTCGACGGGAAGCTTGGCGCCATCATGTTCGAAAGTCTTGGAGACGAAGCTTGCGGCCGTTCCCTGACCGCCATCCGATAGTGGCGCGATCATATCCCCGGACCAGGCACGCGAAACGAGGTTGCCGCTGATGGCTGCCGGCTGAAAGTTCATCAAGTCCTCCCGACGAGTTGTAGAACGTTCTCCATATAACGTTCTACATTTTCTTCGGAAGCGCAATAGAATTTTCGTTGCCAGTCTGCCATGGTGGTTC
>NZ_JBFUAY010000190.1:0-8418 GCF_056406015.1 Rhizobium sp. P1_E1
GCTCAGACTCGATCACTATCGAATAGCACCAGATTCTGTCTTGTTCGGTCGCGAAAACTGAATCCGAACTTATGGGTTATGGGCGCAACCGAATCCGCGTGTCTGGATTCCGAGTTCGCGTTTAAGAGTCGGTTGATCATGCAAAAAATCAATGTTTTCAACAATGGCAAATCCGCGCTTATGTGGCGATGCAGATCAAACGTTTATCGTATGTTTCCAAACCTGACTGCCATTCGCAGGAAGCATATAGGAAGCACGCGTAAAAGCAGCCTAGGTTTTCTTTTTTCGCTTCTTCCGGATCGTCAGCTCTTCAAGGAAGAGGCGTTCCCGGATTTTGTCGGCTTCGTTCATCTCCGGTCGATCGGCACGCGGTGATTCCGTTGACTGTCGTCCATCCCGCTGTGCCGATGCCGCCGGCGTCTGGCGCTCCTCGTTAGGCCGATCCCCGACCCCTTCGTTCATTTCCTCAGTAAGGCATCTTTTGATATCGCGCATCGAATAGGCGATCAGCCCCTTCGAATATTTACCAATCATTTTTTCAAAATCCGCTGCCAATCGTTCCGCTCCCGCTCGATCGCTTTAAAAGGATATCTGAGGCGAGATCCGCGGCCCATGCAGCGCCAGGCCATGAGGTCGGAACGGATTTACTTCCTCAAGGAGTTGGCGCCGTGCCGAGAGTTCGGTCCCGGTGAGGTCACGGCCATCGAAATAGAGCAGATCGAATGCCATCAAGACAGCTTCCCGCGACGTCCGCTTCCCGCCCCGGCCGCCAAGCGACTGCTGAAGCCTGCCGAAGTCCGACCGGCCACGCTCGTCGAACACGACGGCCTCGCCGTCCAGAATGGCCGTGGCGACAGGCAGGCGCCGTGCCTGGGCAGCGATCGCGGGAAAACGATCCGTCCAGTCGTGGCCGCCGCGCGTCAGGATGCGGACGCCTGATGGTTCGATGTGAATGGCGAGTCGGTATCCGTCCCACTTCACCTCGAAGGCCCATTGCCGGCCTTTGGGCGGCTTGGTCTTGAGGAGAGCAAGGCAAGGATCGACACGATCCGGCATAGGGTCGAGGGGAAGATTTGGTTGCGCGGGATTTCGAGGCTTGCGCGGCCGGGATTGAACCGGCTTGTCAGCATCCTGCAGGAGTGGCTTTCGTGTTGGCGGCTTTGTCATGCCGCCATCCCATCAGCAATGTCGTAAAAAGCAATTGCCCAATACGTGTTATTGACTTCGGCCACGCGAGAACATTTAGCAACATCACTCGACGGTCGGCGATGGATCACTCGCAGATTTGCGAGTCGACGCGTTCTGAAAAACTACTGGAATTGCACGGTCGGCCGGCAAGTCGATAACGCTCTTCAACTGAAAGAAAGGCTCGCTACGACGTGGAGCCCGAAACAGGGAAACGAACTCAAAAAAATCTGTCGGCACGGGAACAATATGCTCCGTTGATCGTAAAACCTTCGGGTCGTGCGGAGATTCGTTACACTTCGCTACATGCGACCCACCTCAACCTTAGCCCCGCTCCATAGTGGGGCCTTTTTTGTGTCTGCGGCAGTGGTATGGGTGGCCCTCTGCACTAAGGCAGCGCCGTTGCGTTCACCTCGACGAGCGGCGTTGTGGACGGCAGACCTATCTAGCGACTCCGCCTGCGGATAAGCTCCGCAGGCGCCTCCTCCAGGCGAATTCGCGGTATTTAGCTCTGCGACGAGCATTACGAAGTTCCGACCGATTCCGGTACGTGCGACCGTCGACTTCTCCCACCCGAATAATAACATTGATGGTGTCGCCTCGGCGCTGACATCGACGAATTATCGCGAGTGAGTCGGACTTCGGTCCGATGGTAGACAGCAATCTCTCTGCTAATTTCCGTTCCGCTGAGACTGCAAAACTCAGCACGAAAAGGGTGTCTGCCCCTGATCCGGAGCACCCTTTTCAAACTCGTTTTCGGGAATCGCCCCTTAACCCTCGGCACCGACGGTTTGCGGGCGGCCAACCTTCCAATTGATCATAGGGTATAGGTAATCTGTCGGGGCATCTTGCGTGCGATGGTGTTGCCAGTTCCATCGCATCTTAAGCGGGCGGTCGTCAAAGTCGAAGTCTGTGATTTCCTTCCACAGCAATTGCTCATCGATACGGCTCTGCTTGTGACTATTGACGATGGCAGTGAGCGTGGCGGTCAGATAGGTCTGCGGATCGACGGCTCGATGAGCGAAGCAATGGTCGCCCTGTTCTCCTGCCCCTCGCCTTCGAACGTAGAACGGTCGCGCGCGTGAGCAACACGTCTTCGAGCAAGATCAACCCTGGTTTGGTAACGGCTTACCCTCGTAGCGCACGCGAAAATTCCTCCTGTGAAAATCCTGCTCGAAGCAGACGAAGACGAGTTCCAGGTCATGGGCGCTGTCGCGCTTCCCAAGGAGACTGAGCGTGACAACGATAACGCCACTGTATCCGCGCGTCAGGCGGAAAGCCGCGTTGCGGATGTCGGTCCCTTCTGGATCCCTCCGGTCTTCGCGGCGCTCATAGATGACCCAGAAGCGGGCAGCATCCCAAGTCTGCTGTAGGATTTGGCTGACCTCTGCCTTGAACTCTTCGGCATGCATTGCCGGACCCCAAGACAATGCCGTCTCGCCCGCATCGCTAACGACATTGAGGTAACCGTCATATCGGTAGGCGCCTGACAGTGACCGTTCGATCATCTCGAATGCCGTGTTTTCGCTGATTGTTGTTTTGAAGAGAATTGCCATGGAATCGCTGCGTGCCACTGCCGATATGTCGGTGAGACGGCGAGACTACTGGGTGTCGCCTGGGCGAGCAACGGTGACTTAATTGTCGGGCATCCGAGTCCGCCGCATCGTTCCGGAGATCTGCCTGCCCATACCGGAGACATAGGTGACAGAACGTCCCTAAGACATGGGTGACAACCTTGTGCCGAACGGGTTCTCGATGGTTTGCAAAGTCCTCTGCTCCAGATCGATATATCGGAGATCATAGCGCATGAAGCTGACGAGCCAAACGCCGTCATCGACCTCCTCGATGTCGAGCCTCTGGCCGGCCATGACTGTGAAGATATTGATCCTCTTGCGGTACATGCAGATGCGGCCGCAATCGGTCACCAGTACGTCACGGTCGTGGAAGCGTATTTGTGCTTAGCTCCCATGAATGGGCGCAGGGGCGCGATTTCGCCTCGGGTTGGGGCCCGCATCCTCAATTCGCCAAGCTCACGCATCCGCTCGTTAGCAATTTGTTGACCATAAGCTGGCTTTACTGAGCGTGATGGATGCGGAGGTTCCCGCACGTCGTCGAGTGTTTGGTGTGGGCGGGTTTGTTCGTGTTGAAGTATCCAGTGCAAGGATTGTCGGGCGGGGCCTTGGGCGGAATTGCCACGCTACTGTCGCGTGCGGAACGGTTGGTCGCGCAGACCATTCTGCCGGCTCTGTTTGCGCTGCCGGCACTTGTCGGCTCTGCATCATTTGCCTCGGCGGAAGATCGGGCCCTGAAGCTGTTCTTTACCCATACGGGCGAGAGGGCCACGATTACCTATAAGCGGGACGGAAAGTTCGATCCCAAAGGCCTCGCCCAGATCAATCGGTTTCTGCGCGACTGGCGAAGGAACGAGCCGACCCGGATGGATCCCCGGCTGCTCGACCTGGTCTGGGAGGTGTACAAGCGCAGCGGCGGCAAGGACTACATCCATATCGTCTCCGCATATCGTTCGCCCACCACCAACAACATGCTCCGCAACCGCTCGCGCAGCACGGGCGTCGCCAAGAAGAGCCAGCACATGCTGGGCAAGGCGATGGACTTCTACGTTCCCGGCGTGAAGCTTTCGACGCTGCGTGCGCTTGCGATGCAGATGCAGGTCGGCGGTGTCGGATATTATCCGACCTCGGGATCGCCCTTCGTCCATCTCGACGTCGGCAATGTCAGGGCCTGGCCGCGCATGTCCCGGCAGGAACTCGCTCGACTATTCCCGAATGGGCAGACGATGCATCTGCCTGCCGATGGCCGGCCGCTGCCGGGGTACAATCAGGCGATTGCGAACTACAAGAAGCGCGTCGGCCCCACCTCGATCCAGATCGCCAGCACCGCGGGAGAAGACGAAGAAGCCGGAGCGTCGACCACGTCGAGCAGCGACACCACAGACAATAAGCTCGTGACGGCGCTTCTGCCTGCGCCCCGAAGCCGGGCGTTGAATGCGCTGGCGCTGCAGACCGGCGCAGTCGAGCGGGATGACAAACGGTCTGCTCCAGATGTTTCATCTTTGCCGATTCCGATACCGGCGATGCGCCCGCCTGCCCTCGAGCGCGACGCTGATATGGATGACAAACTGGAGACTGCATCGATCGGCCCAATTGATGTGCTTCCGGATAAACCGGCGCCTGCATTGCCGGGCTACGCGCGCTTCGAGCCCCTCCGTGTTGCACACCAGGCCTCCAAGCAGGGCGCTGATATGATCGCCTCCCTGCCGATGACCGCTTCCTGGGAAGAAGCAAATTTCCTAGAATCGACGTCCGACGCGGCGCTGATGAAATGGGCGCTGCAATCTCCCGGCGAGGTGATGGAATTGAGCGCGCCTCGCGTTTCCCCCCGCGCGGTTCATCGTGAGGTCAATGCCGCGACATCAGGTGAGGACATCATTCCGGTCGCCGCCACAGACCTGTTCGATGCGAGCCGGTTTGCGTCGCCTCCAGAGGGCTGACCTCAATCATCAAGGCTTGATGCGCAGCACCTCTTACGACATGCGACTTCGGCGCGGTATCCGCCTATTGTCCCGGAGCGGTCTCTATGGGGTAGTGCGCATCCTCCCACGCGGGAAAGCCACCGGCAAAGTGGTAGACATTCTTAAACCCCCATACCAAAGCTTTGGCCGATGCGTAGGCGGAATCGCCGCAATATTTGCCATGGCATGAGAAGATCACTTCCTCCTCCATGCTCACGGCCTTCGACAGAGTATCCTTTGCCAAAACCTCCACGACCGATAGGTTGATGGCTCCCGGCGCATGCCCGCGACCAAAGCTCAGAGCGGTGCGCACATCGACGAGCTTGACGCCGCGGTCGTGCAGCCGCTTGGCCGTCGGGGCGTCTATTTCAGTGGCTCCCTTGATATTGTATTCCCCGTTGCTTTTGCCGATCAGGCGAGCGTATTCGTCATAGGAAATATCTGTGCCCGCTCCCTCCGGCACGCCGGCTTTGCGCAAGCCCTCCTTCAGGCGCTCGCGATAGGTCGAATCGTAGTTGAAAATGTCGCCGTACCAGTACCATCCCAGTTCCTGCACCGTCAGCGGGGAGTAGCCGGCGGGAACCGCGAGCGCGTTGTATTTTTCGATGTTTTCCTGAACGCCGTCCGTCCGCCCGAGGTGGCCGAAGCTCGACACCAGCGTGGCGTAGTCTTCACTGACGTCTGATTGCCTGATCACCAGGAGTTCGAGGTTCTTCACCGCCTCCTCATATTTCTCCTGGTGGAACTGTGAAATCGCAAGAACCCTGAGATAGCTCGGCGGATATTGCGGGTCGACACGCATAGCTCGTTGCACTTCGCGTTCGGCTTCCGAAGCCTGGCCCGTTGCGTTCAAAATGCGTGCTTTGCTGAGGTGATTTTCGGGATCATTGGAATCGAGTTCCATGGCACGACTGATTTTGGCAAAGGCGTCAGCATACCGGCCCTGCCTTGCCAGCACCTCAGCGGAGATCGCATAGGCAAGCGAATTGGGCTTTCGAATCGCAAGAGCCAGGTGCCGATCCACACGTTCCATCGCCCTCTCGAAGCCAAGGTTGGCGGCCTCCCAATTGGAAACGGCAATCCGCCAATTCGCCGAAGCGAGCGCCGCATGAGCGCGGCTGTAATCGGGGTCGAGCTCGATCGCCCTTTCGAAAAAGGGAATTGCCTTGAGGGTTTCATTCTCACTGTCGTGGCGCAGGTGATCCCAGCCTTGCAGCAAAGCGTCGTAAGCCTGCGGGCTATTCGTCTCCGCCTGCTCGGACTGAGATCGCTCCGCCATTGTGAACTTGACGGTGAGCGCAGACACGATCTCGCCGATGACCTTATCCTGAAGCGTAAAAATCTCGTTCATCGCGCCGTCATAGCGGTCAGCCCATAGATGATGGCCGCCGAGCGCGTCTATGAGCTGTGCGTTGATGCGGACCTGGTCGCCCTGGCGGCGCACGCTGCCTTCCAGGATATAACGGACCCCGAGTTCCTCGGCCACCTGCTGAACTTTGATGGGCTTGCCCTTGTAGGCGAAGGTGGAGTTTCGAGCGATAACAAAGATGCTGGACAGCTTCGAAAGGTCTGTGATCAGATCTTCCGTCATGCCGTCGGCGAAATAGGCCTGTTCCGGATCGGAACTGATGTTGTCGAACGGCAGGACGGCAATAGACGGCTTGTCAGGCAGCGGGAGTGCCATGCGAGCGATCGATGCCGTTTCCGCGCTGGACGTCCATGGACCCAGCCATATTGCGACGAAGGCAGCCACCAGAACCAGAGCCACCGCCGCGAGCGGTCCCCAACTGCGAAGACGCTGGATTTTGAACTGCCAGCGAGGAGCGTTTCCATCGAACAGCACGCGATAGGTGCGTACGGGGCGCGCGATGTTTTTGACATGCTGCTCGCCAATAAATTCAAGCGGCAGTTCGAGCTTGCCTTGCAAATGATCGAAAGCAGTGCCGGATACAAAAAGCCCTCCGGACTCACATATCTGCTCCAGGCGAGCAGCGACGTTGACCCCATCGCCCAGCAAATCATCGCCCTCCACGACGACGTCGCCCAGGTTGACGCCCATGCGGAACAGAAGCCGCTGTTGGGGCAGGATATCCACTTGCCGTGCTGCAACCTGCTTTTGCAGGGCAACCGCACATAGGACAGCATCCACGACGGAGCCAAATTCCACGATCGCGCCATCGCCCATGAGCTTCACTGTGCGTCCGTGATATTCCGCGAGCAGTGGGTCGAAGACTTCGGAGCGCAATGCCCTCATCGCGGCCAGCGTACCGGCCTCGTCATCCTCGATAAGTCTTGAATAACCAACGATATCGACGGCGAGAATTGCAACCAGCCGCCGCTCGGCATGATCGTCTCCCATGGTCATCCTCTCCAGCGAGGTGACGAAAGCCACGCTTAGCGGATCCTTCGGTCGACGGGAACACTCCTCCGGCCTCCGCTATTCTACTCCCGTTTCCCTCTCCAGACGAATGAACTCTTTCGAAATATGGCTATCCGGTTCGCGCTGGTCATATCACCGCCTGCGCGACAAGCATGTCAACGTGTACGCCAATGAGTTCGTATTTCCGTTGGAACAGACGATGACACTTCCGGAGGCATAAACCCGGCAAAATATTGCGATCCTTTGCCCGCCTGAAAAGGCGCGGGCGCCGTCATTTGGATGGCCGAACTACGATGCCCCCCATTTCCGCGCACCCGAAACTCAGACCAAAGTCCGACCTACCCCGGACTTCGTGCCCATACAAAACCTTCGATCACTGTAATAACAATAATATATTCTCAAGTAACGAAGCGAGACGATGTGAGAAACTGCGTTGACTTCATTGGATCGCATTTACCTGACGACTTCTACTTAGAAAATGAGACCCAGAAACTGGTTGTTGTTGACAATCTTTGCACCGAACCTTTCGAAAATATAGCGCACATTCTGGATGCCCGTTTCCACAGGCAACCGCAGCTCCCTGGATCCGGAACTCGTCGGAGAGGTTCTCGATACCATGCCGGCTCCTTCGATCGAACCCGCAAATGGCGGCGGCCGTCTCATGGGGATAGTCGAGATCGGGCAGGTCGTCATGATCGCGCCACGATCGGCTGTAGCATCCGGTCTGGCCCGGCTGCTCGTCATCGAGCGCGGCATTGGCAGAAACACCTTAAAGTAGGTACTTTTAACAATTGACATTAATAAGTGAGTATTTCTTAGAACTCTTCTAAATAATTGTCATGCATTACAGGCAATGCTAATAAACAAGTTGGTTAATCTCAAGTCACGAGGCACGAAGCAATGAAAAGCGTATTGATTTCTGGCGGGGCTGGCTTCATCGGATCCCACATGTGTGATCGACTTTTGCTGAGGACGGACATTCAGAAGCTGGTCGTTGTTGACAACCTCTGGACCGGGCTTTTCGAAAATATCGCCCACATCCGGGACCCCCGTTTCCACTTCGTGAAATCCGACGTCGAGACACTGCAGACCTCGGATAAATTCGACGAAATCTATCACCTTGCATCCCCCGCATCGCCGCCATGGTACATGAAGGAGCCGAAGAGAACGATCTCCGCCAATCTTCTCGGTGCGTTCCGGTTGCTCGACTTGCTGAAGAAGGGCGGACGTTTCGGTTTCACCTCTTCTTCCGAAGTCTATGGCGATCCTCTGGTGTCGCCGCAGCCGGAATCCTACAAGGGTCAGGTCGACTGCACCGGAC
>NZ_JBFUAY010000191.1:0-8318 GCF_056406015.1 Rhizobium sp. P1_E1
ATCCAGCCATGTCGTGAATATTCGCTTGTCCTTATTAACGGGGATTTAATTATGAATATAACGTGCAGTAAATTTTATTTTCAACCAGCGTTGCGTCCATGAGGCACATCCGTCAGGTTCTCCGGGACCGGCGGCCTACCGGCCACTCAGCCGCTTTTCAATTGCGCCATCGCCAGCAGGGTGTCAGCGCTAATCGTCGCTGATCCGGTCAGGATCGAAAGGGCTGTCGAGGTGGTGCCCGTGCCGTTGGCCATGTCATACATGGCAGTGAAGCGTTTGATCAGATCGTCGACTTTTTCCGGATCCGACAGATCCTTGATGTCGATAAAATTGCTGATCATCTCGGCTTGCTTGTCGACGTCCATGTTCGAAACATAACTGGACAGGTTGAATGTCGTCGTAAAAAACTCGAAGAGCGCGCTATCGCCCAGAATGTCATAGGCGTTCGAGATCTCCGGCGCCTTGCGCTCGAAGTAGAGGGCGAGGCGCACGCCGGTGTTGCTGTCGCCCTGATCATCCTCGAGCGTCAGCCTGACATAGGCGTCGATCGTCTCCAGCACGTCGCYGCGCTGCTGCACCGTCCCGGTGGGCTCGTCGGAAATATTGCCGTCCTGGTCGAAATTGAACGCACCGACGAGTTCGGCGAAACGATTGTCGTCCAGCTTGTTGACATAGCTATCTTCGTCGTCGAGATCGGAAGAAAACATCTTCTCCAACTCCTCCGACGTGACATCATCAGGATCGAGCCCCTTCGCCTCGAGCGCGAAGGAAACCAGGCGATCGTCGGCCAGAAATTCGCTGGCCGTGGTGATCGTCGCCATCTGCTCGCGAAAATAGGTAATCTCCTCGTCCGCCGCGTCGGTTGCTTCCGTCAGCTCGTCGCCTTCGAGGTATCGGATCTTGTTCTGCTTGTAATAGGCAGCATAGTCGTCGATGACGGATTCCGACATGGCCTGCAGCGGAACGGTAACGTCGCCATTGCTGTCGAAGTTGAAGGCCTTGCGAAAGGCTACGAACCGATCGTCGTCGAGGCTGTTGACATAGCTTTTCGAGTCCGAGGGATCGCTTTCGAGAATTTTCCGGACCTCGCTTCTCGAAACGCTGTCCGGGTCTATGTCATAGGCTCGCAACGCCATTTCCCACAGTTCCGGGAGATCGTCGTTGTCGTCATCGTCGTCGTCATCGTTCGAGACCAGGAAATCATCGATCGAAGTGACGCTGGCGATGCGCGTCGTATAGTTGTCGACGGCGTCTTCGGTGTCGGTATTGGCGATCAGCAGCTGATAATTTTCATCGAAGGCCGCCGTGGTCGCGGCCGTCTGTTCCGATGTCTGGGCCGTGTCGCCATCGGCAAGCGCGCCGTCCTCATCGAAATTAAAGGCATCGTGCAGTTCGGATAAGCCGATCGCGTCGGCGACGTCGGCGCTTTTCAGCGCCGCGGAAATGAAGTTATCGGTCTCGCTATCGGTAAGCCCGTAGGCAGTTCTCAGATAGGAAACCAGCTTGTCGTCGCTCATCAACTMATCGACGGAGGTGATGTTTCCAAGTTGTGCAGCGAAATAGGTGTCATAGGCCTCCCCGGTTTCCGAGGAAGCGATCGTCGCCGAGGCCACCGCATAAGCGCTTGTGACCAACGAGAGCTGATCTTCCGACATCACGTCGCCGTCGGTCGAACCATCCTCGTTGAAGTTGAAGGCCTTCGCCAGGTTGACATAGACATCGTCGTCGAGCTGGTTGACGAAACTATCGGCATCGTCGAGATCGCTCGTCAGAACACTCTTCAGGAAGCTGGTTGAGGTGTATTCGGTGTTGAGGCCGAAAGCCGTCAGCACATAGTTCTTCAGCTTCGAGCTCGACAGGAGATCGTCGACCGAGGTGATCGACGAGATATTCTCTTCGAAATAATCCGTCTGGTCTGCGATATCGTCAGCCTCGGTGTCGAAAGATTCCTCATAGGCGTCGAGCAGGCTGTCCCGCTGCGCATCCGACTGGGCTGTCTCCGTCTCGCCGGAAAATTTGAAAGCGGCCGCAAACTCGGCATAGCGGCCATCACTCAGACTGTTGGCAAAGCTGGATGAATCGCTGAGATCGCTTTCCAGCACCTTCTTCATGAACGCCTTGGCATATGTCATGTCTTCAAGGCCGTAGGCCTTCATGGCATAGGAGTAGAGCTTATAATCGCCCATGAATTCATCGACTGTCGTGACCTTGCCAATGTTTTCCTTGTAATAGCTGCTGTCGCGGGCAACCGTTGCCTGAGAAGCTACACTCGAGAGACTGGCGCCCAGATTTCGCGCGACCGAGAGATAGCTCACATAGGTGGAAACCAACTTCTGTCCCTTTCATAAGCACGCGCGCGCGAAAGCCTGCCGGCAGCCACGGTTGAAACTTTTCATATTTGCTGAGATCTTGCCGCCGCTCATGGCGCATACGGACCGCACTCATGCGGCCGAATCAATTTAATAGAACTATATGGTACTATAATTCGTCCAAAATGCAACAGGACGTCAAAAGTCGAGGGATCGCGGCTTTATCGGGTCAGGCGGCGCCGACGCCCGCGGCAAAGATGGCAATGCAGCGCCGGAGATGGGCAAGCAGCGCCGCCCGGTCGGGCCAGGCCTGAGCGCGTCCTTCCGGCGGTCCCATGCCACCAAAGATCATATCCATCAGCATGCGGGCTCCGCTGGCCGGATCGTCGAGCGACAAACGGCCTTCCGCCCTACGGTCGCTCAGCCAGTTGGCAAGTTGCTGCCGGCTGGCAAGCATGCCTTCGCGCTGCAGAATGTCCACGAGTTCGGGAAACTGCCCGGCTTCGCGAAAGACGAGCTGCAGGAAACCGGCACGATCCGCATCCTTGTCCTCATCCATATCGATCATGAAGATGCGTTCGAGGCTCTCGGCGATCGAGAGATCTTCCGGAGGCCGAGGCAGATCGAGCATCATGCGTCGATGAGCACCGACCACAGCGGCAAACAGCTCTTCCTTGCTCTGAAAGAGCTTGTAAAGCGTCTGTTTTGAAACTCCCGCCTCGGTGGCGACGACCGCGGTCGTGCTTCCGGCATACCCGTATTTTACAAAAACGCGGCGGGCAATCTCGACGAGATGCACTCGCTTGTCATCGTCGCTCGAGACTTTCGGCCGGCCCCGTCTGCGCGGCTCATCTACAGGCTCGTCGGCAACATCCATGATGGTCTAGACCGCCCCGTTAAAGCACAAGCCGACAGCCGCAGAAAGGAAACTACGATTTCTGAGGGACGATTTTTTCGGTTGTGGCATTAGCAATTTCGATTTAGAGAACTCATCAGTTCTGTAATGCGTTGCATCCCCACCCTCTAGCGATGGAGCGCTTATGACGACCATTTCCGCCGCAACATCAATTTCTTCCTATTCCTATAGCAAGAATTCGACGTCAGCATCCCAGGACGCCCTATCCTGTAATACGATTTCGGCAAAAAAATCAACCACAACCCAGCAGCTCGACGAAGACGCGACCAACAGCGCCGAGAAACTCATGTCGCAGTTGATGTCGCTGACGATGAACGGCCTCGCCGGTCAGTCCGGCTCCGGCGAGCAGCAGGACGGCGGCGCAGACATGGACGTTGCGCAGCTGGACAGCGATGGCGACGGCTACGTGAGCAAGGCCGAGTTCGTCGCAGCCCGGCCGTCGGATGTGTCGGAGGATCAAGCCGGCACGCTGTTCGACAGCTTCGATAGCGAAGGTTCCGGCTCGCTATCTCTCGATGCGCTGACCGATGCCATGTCCGCCCAGCAGTCGGAACGTGCCGAGGGGCCGCCGCCCCCGCCACCCTCCGACGATGACGACCTTGCATCCCTGCTCTCCGATCTCGATACCGACGGCGACGGGCTTGTGAGCAAAGCCGAGTTCGTTGCAAGTCGGCCGTCCGATTTGAGCGAGGAGCAGGCCGGCACGCTGTTCGACAGCTTCGACAGCGAAGGTTCCGGTTCGCTATCGGTCGATGCGCTGACCGAGGCCATGTCAGCTCAGCAGTCGGAACGTCCCGAAGGACCGCCGCCGTCCGCTGACGACGACCAGTTTGCATCTCTGCTCTCCGATCTCGATACGGACGGAGACGGGCTCGTGACATTGGACGAATTCATGGCGGGTAAGCCGGACGACGTCACCGAAAGCCAGGCAAGCCAGCTCTTTAGTCTGCTCGACACGTCAGGCACCGGTTCATTGTCTGCACAGTCCGCGAGCTGACGGTCGTTAAGCCGTCGCCATTGCGGTCGCTGGAGGATCTGCACTGAGACGGTTTGAAAGCGACCCGGCAGTCGAGCCGGCAGAGCCTTCAGTCGGGTCGCTACTGACATGTGGAACCACTCGAATGGTGCGCCGTCACAGGCGCACGGATAACTAGCGCGCGGATGAGCCGAAGCGCCTATCGCCATCACGGGGTTAGTCCAGGCAATCAGATCATCGACCGGTGTCGGCCTTTGCCCGGCGCCCGCGATGTCGTGCGCCCGCCATCCGGGCTCTGGAAGCCCCTCGTCACATGGCATGTTCCCAAACCTTAAAGGATCGAGCCATGAGCATTTTTGGAAGCATGAAAACCGCCGTCTCCGGCATGAGCGCCCAGGCAAACCGGCTGAGCACGGTTTCCGACAATATCGCCAATGCGAACACCACCGGCTACAAAGCCGTTTCCACGTCCTTCTCGTCGCTGGTTTTGCCCTCTTCCTCGGGCAATTATAATTCCGGCGGCGTCCAGACATCCGTGCGCCAGGCGATTTCTCAACAGGGCGACATCTCCTATACGACCTCCGATTACGACCTGGCGATATCAGGAGACGGCTTCTTCATCGTGGAAAGCGCCGACGGCACGCCGGTGCTCACCCGGGCCGGCGACTTCTCGGTCGACAGCGACGGCAATCTCGTCAACGGCGCCGGTTTCACGCTCATGGGATACTCCTATGATTCCGGCGTACCGGCGGTGGTGGTCAATGGCTTCGACGGCCTGGTGCCGGTCAACGTATCCCAATCGGGCTTGAGCGCTGTCGCTTCGAGCAGCGCCTATTTCAGCGGCAACCTGAATTCCGAGGCAACTGTCGTCACCGATACCACGACGCTGCCGAGCGCCAACACGGCGAGCGTCACCGACGACACGCAGAAGATGTCGCTGGTTGCCTATGACAGCCTCGGCGGCACCGTCCAGTACGACTATTACTTCACCAAGACCGGCGTCACGACGGACGCGGGCGGCGCAGTCACCGGCAGCACCTGGGAGGTCGCGGTTTACCGCAATGCCGATGCATCCACCGGCAGCACGACGTCCTTTCCCTACTCTTCCGATGCCGTCAGCGTCGCGACGCTCTCCTTCGACGCCGACGGGCAGCTCACCTCCGCGACCGACACTGATATCGTCGATCCGGTGACGGCAAAGACGATCACCATGGACTATTCCGATTTCACCCAGCTCGCCTCCGACTTCTCGGCGACGGGCTCCGCAGACGGCCAGGCCGCAAGTGCCGTGAACTCGGTGTCTATCGGTGCGGACGGCGTGGTGTCGGTCTCCTATGCAAACGGCGCGACGAAGGCTCTCTATCAGATCCCTCTCGCGACGGTCGCCAGCCCCGACAATCTGACGCTGCTCAGCGGCAACGTCTACAGTGCCAACGGATTGTCCGGGGTAACGGTCACCGGCTTCCCGCAGACGAACGGGCTTGGTTCCATCCAGTCCGGTGCTCTCGAAAGCTCGAATGTCGATCTCGCCGGTGAACTGACGGAGATGATCGAGGCGCAGCGCAGCTATACCGCCAATTCGAAGGTGTTCCAGACCGGCTCCGATATCATGGATGTCCTCGTCAATCTGAAACGATAGGGAGGACGCCGGCATGTCGCTCACCTCCGCCTTGAACAGCGTGCAAAGTATTTTCAACACGACCGGCCAACAAAGCAGCGTCATCTCGACGAATATCGCCAATGTCGGAAATTCCGACTATGTGAGACGGGAGGCGTCGGTTACGACGTCTCTTTCCGGCGCCCAAGTTGTCAGCATCAGCCGGGCGCAGGAAACGGCGCTGCYTGCCCAGTATCTGCAAACGAATGCCAAGGACAGCGCCCAGCAGACGCTGGTGACCGGCCTCGAAAGCCTGAAGTCGCTGGTGGGCGGCAATGACTACGAGACCTCGCCGAGTACCTATCTCACAGCATTCCAGCAGGCGCTCCAGACATTCGCCACATCCCCGAGCAGCACGACATCAGCGCAATCGGCCGTGACCGCCGCGCAGGATCTTGCCAATTCGTTGAATACCGCAAGCGACGGCGTCCAGTCGATCAGAGCCGAGGCGGATGCGGAGATCGCCACACAGGTCTCCACCCTGAACACGCTGCTGTCGCAGTTCGAGGCGGCCAACAATGCGGTCAAGCTGGCGACATCGACCGGCACCGATACATCCTCGGCGCTCGACGAGCGTGAAAAGCTCCTGAAGCAGATCTCCTCGATCGTCGGCATCACCTCCACCGTGCGCGACAATAACGACATGGCGCTCTATACCTCTGATGGCACCGTGCTGTTCGAGACCATTCCCCGCACCGTCACGTTCGCGTCGACGGCAACCTACGTTGCCGGAACGGAAGGCAATTCCATCTATATCGACGGCGTTGCACTCGACGCCGGCGAAGGATCGACGACGAGTGCATCGGGTAGCCTGCAGGCGCTGCTGCAGCTTCGCGACGAAATCGCCCCGACATTCCAGGACCAGCTCGACGAGATCGCCAAATCACTGGTCCAGATCTTCTCGGAAACCGACGGCAGCACGAGCGCACCGGGACTTTTCGTGTGGACGACGGCGTCGGGCACAACCGGGGGAACACCTGCTGCTTCCGACGATACGACAGGGATCGCCTCCACTATCTCGGTCAATTCAGCCGTCGTCACAAGCGAGGGCGGCGATGCGACGAAGCTGCGCGACGGAACGATCAGCGGCATCACCGATCTCAACACCTCGGGAGACAGCGGCTTCTCGGACAATCTCGACGCCCTGTATCAGGCGCTGACGGAACAGCGTTCGTTCTCTTCCGACGCAGGTCTCTCGACGTCGCAAAGCCTGACGGACTACGCCAGCGCCTCCATCGGCTGGCTCGAACAATATCGAAGCGATGCAACGGCGGCTTCCGAAACCACAGCTGCGGCCTTGTCACGCTCCGACGAGGCCTATTCCAACGAAACGGGCGTCAACCTCGACGAGGAACTGACGCTACTTCTCGACATCGAACAATCCTACAAAGCAGCGACGAAGATCCTGAACGTCATCGACGAGATGTTCCAGTCGCTCCTCGACATAGCGAGCTAGTCATGAAAGCATCTTTTGTCTCATCATCGGCGATGCAGAATGTTTTGCGGCTCACCATCAGCCAGTCCCAAAACAAGCTGCAGCAGGCCTCGACGGAAGCGACCACAGGAACCTACGCCGATATCGGCGTATCCCTCGGCGCCGGCGCTGCAAAGTCGATCAATCTCACCAGCGCCATCGCCCAGGCCGCCTCGTTCAAGACGAGCAATGCCGTCGTCGAATTGCGCATGAACGCATCGCAAACCGCCCTTTCGAGCCTGAAGGATGCCGGCGACAGCCTGGTCTCGAACCTGACCGCGCTCCAGGCGAGCCAGGATACGACGAGCATCGCCGTTGCCCTGCAGACGGCGAGCGCCACGATTTCGCAGCTGGTCTCGACGGCAAACACGTCGGTCAATGGCGAGTTCCTGTTCGGCGGAACCAACCTCGACAGCCAGCCTCTGACCGATCAATCCTCGGCGGTCTCGGATACGATCGTTTCGGCTCTGAACGATTATGCAACCGGTCTCGGAAAAGACGTCAACGAGTTGACAGGCGAGGAAATCGGCAGCTTCATCACCGACACGGTCGAGCCGATGTTCTCCGAGAGCGCCTGGACGGACGCTTCCGAAGGCTGGTCCACCGCTTCCAGCACCGACATGACGAGCCGGATCAGCGGATCGGAAACCATCACCTCGTCGACCAATGCCAATTCCGAAGGCATGCGCTATCTCGCTCTTGCCTCCGTCGTCGTCTCCGCCCTCTTCGGCCAGGATCTCAGTTCCGACGCGCAGAGCACCGTCGCATCCAAGGCGATCGCCTATGCGGCTCAGGCCACCGCCGGCATCGTGACGCAGCAAAGTGAGCTCGGCCTTTCACAGGAGCGGCTCGAAAAGGCAAATGACGCCCTCGACGCTCAATCCACTCTGCTTCAGGGAAACCTTGTCGATCTCCAGGGGGTGGATGCCTACGAGGCTTCGACGCTCGTCAACCAGCTGCAGACGCAACTGGAGACAGCTTACACG
>NZ_JBFUAY010000192.1:0-8191 GCF_056406015.1 Rhizobium sp. P1_E1
GCGGCTTCGTATCTGGGCGGCCGGCCGCGCCGGATTGATGCCAATCGAGGAAGCCGAGAGCGTTTTCACGACGATGAGTGACAGAACGTTCTGGGGTTTCGAACACGAGCGCGATCTGTTGTACTCCATCAGGGATCGATGGGCAGAGATGTCCGAAACAGGACGAGCCTTGATCGAGGCCCGAATCCTACAAGCTCCGATCTCGCAATTTGATGGATATGAGCCGGATGAAGCCAAGGAGAGCGCCGCGCATGTGCGGCTCAATGTACTGCAATGGCTTTCGACCAATGGCATCGAATTCGGATTCGACATAAACGCCGAAATGCGCCGACTTCGGACGATTGCGCCGAGCTGGCGCGAAGAGGCGGCTGAGTACACCGCTCAGCCAAGAATTGGTCCCGTCCGTTCGGTCAGGATGGATAATGACCCATCCAGCATCCTGGATGTTCCTCCCAATCGGCTTTTGCCCATCGAGGCGGAAGAACGGCGAGGGCGAGACTATACGGAACACAATCCGTTCGCCGGATACTCAGTCAAAAAGCCGGCGAGCGCCATTCTGGCTTTGCACAGTGCAATGCGGCGCAACGTTAATACGGCTTGGCACTACTGGCATAGTTTCCTCAGAGCAACGAGCGAAACAGCGACCACGCAACGGCAGGACGCGATCGTCGTCGCTCTGATCCGGAAGCTGTCCCCCGACGATATTGTTCGATTATGGTACCCGTTAATCGAGTGGCTTTCGAAACGTGCGGACCGGTTCGAGGCACGCGGGCAGGGCGAGTTCGATGCGATCTGGGACAAGATCATCGAGACAGCCAATCTTCATCCATCCACTTACAAGCAGAAGCCGGGGCGAGACTGGGCTTTCGAGGCTCTGAATGCTGCTGTCGGTCGGCTGGTAACCGCGCTCATGAACGTAACTTTGCCGGAAGGACAGAATGAAGTTCCAGCCACCTGGATTACTCGCTTGACCAAGGTGCTCAAACTGCCCGGCGATCACGCACGGCACGCGCTTTATCACGTGGCGCGTAACACGAACTGGTTTTACTTTTATCAGAAGCCTTGGATGGAGGAATATGTGCTGCCGTGCGCCTTCGACGACGGGCCGAACAGCGATGTCTTCTGGGCGGGATTCTCGGGAATGCGCCATATCCCTGATCCAGCGCTGCTTGCACAATTGAAGCCTGCGATGCTTGCTAGGATCGGTTCAGGCGGCAGGTCGGAACGGAACCTTGTTGGATATTTATTGAGCGGCTGGGGTAGTAAACAGCATGATCAGATCGTCTCGGACGCCGAGCTTCGCGACATGTTGATCCTCGGCGATCATACGCTGCGGCTGGCAGTGCTGAATTTTGTCGGTGACTGGGCAGCCGACGCACCGGAATGGCGAGACATGGTGTTGCCGTTTATCAGCAGGATCTGGCCGAGACAACGCACAGTGCGGACGCCAGAAATGTCCGCTGCCCTGCTTCGATTTGCGTCTCGCTTCCCCGATCGGTTTGCAGCAATCCTCACCATGGTGAACCGCCGCCTTGTGGCTGTCTCAAGCACACATAACCTGCATCTCAAATGTGAAATTGCAGATCTTGACGAAGAGGCGACCCTCGCATTGATCGCCGCTCTGGAGAAACTGCTCCCGGACGAGCGGAGTGCATGGCCCTACCGTTGTAAAGAGATTGTCGACGCTTTGGCGGCGTCCGGGCGCGGTCGCGGCCCAAGCCTTGACGGTCTTATTCGTAGGGCGGCAGAGCGAGAGGCTTAAACCAGACGGAAACAGTTTGGTCATCATCAGAGACGAGGAGGTTTCCTTTTCGAAAACCACCCGTATAAAAGCTTCAACGAACACTTACCTCGGTCGAAAGTGGTCAGAGAGATCGACCGCGTCCGCAAGTAAGCACGCTCCGTGATGTGATCATTCTAAATAATTCCCCACGCCCGAAACCTCCCCCTCCCCGTCATCTCCCTCAACCCGAGTTCCAAAACAATCCGCCGCGCCGCCTGCGGCGTCACCTCGAGCGTCTTGGCCACCATTTTGGCGGACACCAGTGGCCGCGCCATCACCAGTTCGACCAGCTCCGGCAATTTGGACGATGTCCGCCTCCCCTCCAGTTTTCGCTCCATCATTGTTTTCGCAAGCGCCAGTCGGTCATGCTCTTTCACCCCAATCTCAGCGGCCGCCATCAGCCCGTGCGTTATCGCGAGCAGCCGGGTCTCCCGGTCGCGACGCCGGCGCCGATCGACGGCAATGGTTTTGAGGCCGAGGTTGACGGCGGCGAGATGGGCGCCGGTAGTAATGCCGGCCTGGCGCAGGATCGCGGCGCAAAACAGCCGGCCGAGCCAAGGGGCGTGCTGCAGGACGGCAAGCTCGTTCCAGGCATCGAGGGCGATGATCGCCCGCAACACCGCCGGCAGATTTTCCGTCTCCCGCAGCACCGTTCGCCATTCCTCCAGCCGCTCGTCTTCATCCCAGTCAAGATCATAGACCAGCGGACTTTTTTCGCGAGCCCGCACGCTGGTGGTTGGGCCGGGCGTCTTTGCTTGCTCGATGGCRGCGTCTGATCGAGCGAGCACTGCATCGATGGCGGCGAACTCTTCCGCCAGCGGGCCAGCGTCATCATCGTCCTCCCCCTCCCCTTCAGCGGCTTCGCCGGAATGCACCACGCCAATTTCTTTCTCGACGTGGCCGTCGCCACCAAATGATGCTGCAGGCCACGCCTGCCGCAGGCTGCGCAGGCCATCCGGCGACAGCGCCCAATCGGGGGACTGGCCAGAAATGCGCCGGCGGGTGCGCAAAACATCGCGGGCGATGGTGAGTTCGTGGGTGGGGGTGCGGATATCGCGGGTGGCGTCGTGGAGGACGAGGTCTTCGAGGTGGACGAGTTCGCCGTCGATCCACAACGAGGCGCAGGCGTCTGTGAAGTGGGCGCGTTCGAGGAAGCCCTGTCCGACCGGCGAACGGGCGATGCGCTCGTCGAGACGGGTGAGCGCGACGCCGGCGTCCGAGATCGGCCGCAGCAGGCTTGTGATGGGCAATTTCGTGATATCGTAAGCCATTGAAATAATGGTAAATGATTTGCTAAAGGAACTCTATACGAAAGTTAGTATTCCTCACAKGGTATGATTGGGATTTGGTATCTTAACCATCGATAAGTACTGGTTATCGATGGTAGATTGATTTGGCGGCCCAAATCAGAAAGAATCGCAGCAAATCACGGTCCCAGCGGCTGGCGAAACCCGCGATTTTGGAGCGTCCGTGGCCAAACCCAGAAAATCACAGACTTCCGTCGAGCGGCGCGCCGAAGAACTCGACACCATTGCCGCCGTCCTGCCGATAGAGCGCCGCGACGAACTCGCCAAGCTTTTGACCGACCAGGACGTCGAGACGCTGCGCCATCTCGTCAACCAGGGCATGGGCGACAACACGCTGCGGGCGCTGACTTCCGACCTTGCCTATCTGGAAGCCTGGGGACTGGCGGCGACCGGACAATCCCTGCCCTGGCCGGCACCCGAGGCGCTGCTTTTGAAATTCGTCGCGCATCACCTCTGGGATCCGCAGCACCGCGAGACCGATCCGGATCACGGCATGCCGGCCGACGTCGACGAAGACCTTCGGAGCCAGGGTTTTCTCAGATCCGCAGGCCCGCACGCGCCATCGACGGTGCGCCGGCGGCTGGCGAACTGGTCGACGCTGACCAGATGGCGCGGTTTTGACGGCGCCTTCGCCTCCCCTGCCCTCAAATCAGCCATTCGGCTGGCGATCCGAGCCGCGCCAAGACAACGTCTTCGCAAGAGCGCCAAGGCGGTCACCGGCGACGTCCTGGCAAGACTGCTGGCGACCTGCGCGACCGACAGTCTGCGCGATCTCCGGGACCGGGCGATGCTGATGGTCGCCTTTGCCTCCGGCGGTCGCCGGCGCAGCGAGATCGCCGGGCTGCGCCGCGAACAGTTGACCGTCGAGCCGCCCATTCCGGTCGAAGGCGGGAGCCCCCTCCCCTCTCTCGCCATCCATCTCGGCCGCACCAAGACGACCAGCGGCGACGAGGACGACGTTGTCTACCTGACCGGTCGGCCGGTGGAGGCGCTGAATGCCTGGATGGTGGCCGCCAAGATCGACAGCGGCAGCGTGTTTCGGGCGATCGGGCGATGGGGGACTGTTTCGCGACGGGCGATCGATCCGCAGTCGGTCAATGCGATCATCAAGCAGCGGGTGGAACTGGCTGGATTAGAGCGTGGGGAGTTTTCCGCGCACGGGCTTCGGTCGGGATATCTCACCGAGGCCGCCAACCGGGGTATTCCACTCCCCGAGGCGATGGAGCAGTCGCGTCATCGATCGGTGCAGCAGGCATCAAGTTATTATAACAGCGCAACACGCCGGGAAGGCCAGGCGTCGCGTCTTCTTGGCTAGCCGAAAAGGGTAGGATCGGTGCAGCTCAGAGCATATCCGGGAATGGGGTGAGTGATCGGGCTAAAGATGATTCCAAGAAGGTGTCTGAAGCCTGAATGGACGGGTCATGTGGAACCCGACCTGACGGATGCAGAGTGGGCGGTCTTCCGCAGCCGGCGCCAAGGGGCGCAAGCCAGCTTGGCCGCTGCGAGAGATCATCGGGCACCTTCTATGTTTGCCAGGAAGAAGACCCTGGCGTCTGATCCCGAAGGTCCTGCCTCCCAACAGTACGGTGTTCGGCTATTTGTGCCGTTGGCGTGACGCCAGTGTGTTCACGAGGATCAATCACTGCCTCGTCATGGCGGACCGTGAGCGGACCGGCCGCCAAGCCTCTCAGAATGCCCCTGTGCTGGATAGTCAGAGTGTCAAAACGACCGAGGGCGGCTGTCGGCACGGCTATGCTGCGGGCGAAGAGATCCTGATGCAAGGGCGAAAGGAAAGAGACTCAGTCGCCAAGAAGATAGACGCCGTAATGAGATTGATTGACGCTAAAACGTTCCCACGAAACAGCAAGGCGACTCGGGCTCGGTTGCTCCACGGACTATGGGGAAATGCGTCAGCTGGGGATTAGCCGGCCTTGCGTGGAAAGCATGCAATGATCCTGCTGTGTCTAAACCGCAATGAACCAACGCGATGCCCTCTGAAGCCGGTCACGCAGCAAGTCGAGGCGATCGCCGCGGAGTTGTTCGAGGTCACCCGACCCAGATTGCCGACCCGCCACGCCACCTCTCCTCTCAGCTTTCGGCCATGGTCATCAGCGCGCTGATGGCGTGCTCTGCGAGGATCACGCCTTCTTCCCCGAGCTGTCCGACAAGGTGATGACCCACCTATCTAGCTTCGACAAAATCATCAAAAAAAACATTAACTTTCAGTAAGTTAGAGCTGCGGTCAGTTGACCAACCGATCATGCGCTGTCTTTGGTCCTCTTGCCGCCGGTTAATGAATCTCCGGCCCGCCATTGCTGCAACACGGCGGACCCGGGGTCGGCACAATGAACGAAAGGAACCACCGTGGCGAGAAATTCGTCAATTGAGGGCCCGAGCGATGGGTCGGCCGAAGATCGGCTGGTCGACATCGACCTTGCTCGCGGTTTGGCTGTCTTCGGCATGTATGCCGCTCATGTCGGTGGTGACCCCATCCCCGACGACCTAGGACTGATCGGGAATCTGATGGAGCTACCCCTTGGGCGGTCGTCTGCCCTGTTTGCCGTATTGGCCGGTTTTTCAATCATCCTGATTACCGGCCGCAAGGCGCGGAAATCGGGGGAAGCAGGTAGACAGGCCGTTGCCAGAGTCGCAATTCGTGCCCTTGTTTTGCTCGCGATTGGCTCTATCCTGACCCGCCTCGGTACAGGGATCGCAGTCATCCTGAAAACCTACGGAATCTGCTTCCTCTTGGTACTGCCGCTCTATCGGCGCAGCGCACARCAGCTCGGCTTGCTCGCTGCAGGGACCGCATTAGTTCTCCCGCAAATGCGCTTCCTCCTTAAGTTGTTTGGCCCCGAGGGGAGTTTGAACCCGGTGTTCGACTTCATGGTCCACGGCGCCTATCCCGCGATGACCTGGGTTCCTTTCGTGATCGCAGGTATGGCCATCGCACGCCTTAGCCTTAATACGCAAGCAATGCATTGGAGGCTTGGCCTAGAGGGGGTCGCGCTGGCCGTGTTGGGCTATGGGGGATCCTGGCTCGCGTTGCGTTTGCTGCCTGTCMCAGCCGTTTTTCGGGAGCCTCTTGATTCGTGGTGGTATCTCGACTCTCCCTGGTCGCTACTGGTTGCCGCACCTCACAGCGAGACGACGTTCTCGATCCTGGGCAACACCGGTTGCGCAATGATTGTCTTGGCGGCTTGCTGGCTTGCTATGGACGGGCTCCCGCATCTGCAAAAGCTGGTCTGGCCAATAATCGCGGTCGGCTCTATGTCTTTGACGGCCTACGTGCTGCACATTGTGGGAGTAGCCTATTTAGAGCGCATTATGGGAATAGATGCGCTTGAAGAAGATGGGAGCCTGTCTGTGCTCTTTGGTTTCGTCGTGGTTATAAGCACTTTCGCCGTGCTTTGGCTGCGCGCCTTCCAACGAGGACCGATGGAAGTGCTGATGGGTAGGATCACAGATCTCGCGCATCACATCCGCTAAGCACCACGTCGCCCCGACTCTGATCTACCCTTATAGGGATTGATGATACCGACTTGCCTTCGTGCCCGCCGCGCGCAGTGACGGTCAAGTGGGCCGACGGCCAATCGCGCCGCGACCTACCCTTGACCGTCACGAGCACAGCGCCAGAGTGTTCTGGTAGGAGGCACCTTAAACGGTGCAGACAGGATTCCGGAGCGGAGCTCGCCATCAGCAGGCGCGCGCCCGTATCCGATCGATTGGCGAAAAGCCGACCGCGAGGCCGACGAGAACGGCAAGCCCGACAACTGTGTAGAGCCCGACCGCCTCGCGTGGCTTGTGCTCCAGTCCGGTTTTCCACCGGCCGGTCGAATATGGCGTAGGCTGCCGATCCTGCCAGCACAGGCACGGCGAGCAGCCCGGTACCAATGCTACCCGGGTTGAATAGCGCGAATATTGGTGGTGCCGAAGATCGCCACTACCATCGTCGCCGTCGCTCCGTCAGAGCGAGCTGCGGGGTCACCGTTCGCAAGGTAACCTCGGTCCATTCGGTCTCAACTGTCAAGACGACGCCGACATATCAATTGCCTTGCCGAAGCGTGCTCGGCAGACGCTTTTCTTTGCGGGCAGCACTGATGACGCTTCTCGTCGCAGGCGAAAGCCATACTCACCGTCGTGGCCCGGCACTTGCTCGCTCCATCGCCGCTACCATTGTGCTAGTTTTTGCCTCGTTGTTTATGCTGATCGGACCGCCCTCGGCCTGACGACCTCAAATTGGTTCGTCTTGCTGATAAGATCGCTGAGTTTTCGGAAGCCGAATGTCGCGGGTCGAAATCCGGCGCCAGATTCAACAACTGCTTGCCGACGGTGCCCAGGTTGACCCAGCCGTCATCGCTATCCTCCTGGGACAGTACCTTCTTGATCAGCGGCACGGCCGATGTTGCCGGCTGCAGCGGCTTGTCTGTGGATGCAGTATTCTGCTCGTCCTTGATCGCGCCAGGAAGCAGGTTTTCGGTATAGACGAACCGCCGGCAGGCCTGGCGAAAACTTTCCGGTGTCTTCTGCTCGCCGAAGCCGAACACATCAACACCCTGCTCACGGATCCGGGCGGCAAGCCGCGTGAAATCACTGTCCGAGGACACTAGGCAGAAGCCGTCGAACCGACCGCTGTGCAGCAAATCCATTGCATCGATGACCAAAGTGATATCGGAAGCATTCTTTCCCGTTGTATACGCAAATTGCTGCTGCGGGATAATCGCGTGCTTTGCGAGTACGTCCGCCCAACCCTTGGAGCGCGTGCCGGAAAAATCACCGTAGATGCGACGCACGCTTGCCTCCCCGATTTTGGCTACCTCTTCGAACAGCCCGTCGGCGATTTTAGCGGATGTATTGTCCGCATCAATCAAAACAGCCAGGCGCGGAGATCGAGTTTCAGACGGCATTGCTCTTCCTCATTTTTACAACGGTCTCGAAGGCCAGCAGAGCACGACTCGGACCAGCAAGGAACTTCATTTAACTTGCCCCTCGGACCGAGCGAAAACCTACCTTGTCGGATGATGTCAGTAGCCGCCAGCCGAGCTGATCTACCCTTCCCCGCTCCAGCATCCGCCGATCGCAAAACCCTGACAGCTGTCAG
>NZ_JBFUAY010000193.1:0-8190 GCF_056406015.1 Rhizobium sp. P1_E1
GTTCGAAGTGGCCTGAAGCGTGCAGGCTCCCGGTTGCTTGCCCGATCCGTCTTGTTGAGAGCGGCATGGTCCTGCACGAAATCGGCTATGCGGGCACACGCATCAACGTCGCGCCTATGATTGGGGGAGCGACGAACGCGTAAGAGCGAAACGAAGCCGAATTCGGGTTCCATGAAATGCTTCGAACGAAACGATTGCCGGCGGAGGAACAAGTTTGCAACGCGTTGATGTCGTCATTCCCTGCTACAACTACGCTCATTTCCTTGAGGAATGTGTTGGAAGTGTTCTTTCACAAGCAGGCGTCGACGTGCGCGTGCTTATTCTGGATGACTGCTCGCCAGACAATACGCCGGAAGTCGGAAAGGCTCTGGCATCCCGGGACAAACGGGTCACCTATCGGCGGCACACGGCAAACAAGGGCCATATCGCCACCTATAATGGGGGAATCGAGTGGGCGGGCGGCGACTTGTTCCTGCTTCTCTCCGCGGATGATTATCTCCTGCCGGGCGCGCTGGGTCGCGCTTCGGAGCTGATGCGCAATCATCCGCATGTGGGGTTTACGTTCGGGAACGCGCTCATAGCTGAGCCGAATGGCGTCAGTAAGCGCGTCGATCCTCTCGGCGACAATAGCGTACCTCCCATGCAGGTCTTGTCCGGTCCGCAATTCATACGGTTGAGTGGAGCAAACAATCTGGTCCCGACACCGACAGCCGTCGTGAGAACGACGCTGCAAAAACAGGTCGGCGGCTATAATAAGGAACTRCCGCATGCCGGTGATATGGAGATGTGGCTGCGGCTCGCATCACATGCTGGAGTGGGCTATATCAACCAAGACCAGGCAGTATACCGCAGACATGCTTCGAACATGTCGCTACAATACTATGGACAAAGTATCCTTCCTGACCTCCGGCAAAGAAAACAGGCTTTCGATATTCTGTTTCGCCAAGGCGCGGAAAGCCKCAGGAAAGATGAGAAACTAAGACGTTTTCTTGCCAGGGATCTCGGGAAAGAGGCGCTTCGGCTGGCCGGCATGGCATTCAATAATTTCGATGTTGCCACAGCCATGGCTATTCAGCGCTTTGCTCTCGAGGTTTCTCCCGAAGTGCGAAATTCATTGCCCTGGATCAAGTTGGTCTGCAAGCAAACAATCGGGCCAAAGTGCTGGTACGCCTTGAATTCTATCGGGCGATGAGTTGCAGGATGAATAGGCAGGACCGGGCCGGGTTAGTTCATCCGCAAGTACGCAAACAACAGTTGGGTGGTTGAGCGCTCGATCGCTATTCATGCCAAGATCGCGGGGACGTGATAGACGCGCCCCGGTATCAAAAGACCCGGTGACGAATTCGCGCCACCGGGTTGATTTGAACAAGAACGCAGTTCCAAGATACGAAAAGATTTGCCCCAACAACGATCAGTACAACGCCTTATTCACGCTCATGCTGGCACACTGGTTTGGAACAAGTCGTTGAGCTTGAACACGACTTCCGTCCTATTCGTTGCTTTGACCTTTTTCATAATGTTGCGAACATGCACCTTTACCGTGCTTTCTCGCAGATTGAGCTCATAAGCGATAATTTTGTTCGCCTTTCCGCGTCGGAGCGCCTCCACGACTTCGACCTGACGATCCGTGAATATGCCGGAGAGGGGGCGGGCGGTCGAATTGCTCGAGTCCAGCAAGTGACGCATGGCGAACAGGGCGCTTGCAGGCACAAAAATTCCGCCTGCCACTGAAAGCGCGATCAGCTCCATACATACACTGACGCTGACTGAGGCGGGAATAAACCCTTTGGCTCCGTACTCGAGCGCCCTGACGATTTGGCCGAAATCGTCGCTATCAGCCAGTACGATGAGTGGCGTCGATGCGAATTCCGACGCAAGCTTCCGGATTTGCTCCGAAATGGCCGGTTCATCGATCTTTTTGCCGCCGACGTTCAAGAGGATCGCCGAAAGCGGAGGATATTCGTCGCGCTTCTGCTTCCACTCCTCAATTGATCCAAATGCCAGAATCTGCAAATCCGTTTTTTGGGCAGCCATGCATTGCGCCAGGCATTGCCGATCGAGTTCACGATTATCGAGAATGACAAGCGAATGCGTTTGTCCCGCCGACAGCGCAAGTGCGTTCGAATTACTTTCTATCTTAAGGGGAAAGGCTAAGTTCTCCTGCCTAAGGTCTATATTCGGTATAAGTGCTGAATTCACAGCTTCACCCTCCCCTAACACGTTTACGCTCCCACTACGGCCCGAGTACCAACCCCTCTCAATACGGGGGTTTAAGAAACTCTAAAGTAGGAATCGAATACCACAATTCGCGGAACGTTACAGTAGCTAATATAGGCTAAGTAGCGCACAACTTCCATCGTAAGGCGGAAATAGAGCGATAAATCTAAGGTAGACTTATATATTACTAGGGGGTTTGTAGAATAGTATCCGCCGTTACACCGCTATTTGGGGCGGACCACTAAATGCATGGAAACAATCGCTGTCTCCGGCGTAGGTCCGGCAACGGAGGCGGGAGGTGACCCCGCCACCAACGTTGGTCGATGCATGAACCAAGGCGTAAGTCGTCATAAGTAGATACGCCTTTAGGTGAATAACCTTAAACGTTTTGTTTCTTTACTCAGATCAAGAAAACAATTCTCTTTGGAGGGAAGAGAAATATTTGTCCTGTCGGTATGAAACCTTGAGCGCAATCAAGCGATTGTGTGTTTCAACTGAAAGTCTGGGCTTGTTCAGGAGTAGGGGTTTTGCGGGGATGATTGCATCAAACGTCAACCTGGATGACGGCTGCGTCATCCACCATCGAGATCTTGTGAATCTATACGGCTGCACGATCGGCGCAGGAACGCGCATCGGCACCTTCGTCGAGATTCAGAAGAACGTCATCGTCGGAAAAGACTGCAAGATCTCCAGCCATTCCTTCCTCTGTGAGGGCGTGACGCTGGAAGACGGCGTGTTCATAGGCCACGGGGTCATGTTTACGAACGACACATACCCGCGCGCCGTCAATCTCGATGGCAGCCTGCAGACCGAAGCCGACTGGGCCGTCATCCCTATTCTGGTCAAGCGCCACGCGTCGATTGGCAGCAACGCCACCATTCTGCCTGGCGTCATCATCGGAGAGGCCGCACAGGTCGGCGCCGGCGCTGTTGTAACCAAGGATGTGCCCGACGGCGCCATTGTTGTCGGCGTTCCGGCCCGGATCATCGGTCGCGTTCATGACCGATCAGTCAACATGCAAGCGCTGGGAGAAGTGCAATGATTGGTATCGCCGTTGTTGGGTATGGGTACTGGGGTCCGAATCTGGTTCGTAACATCTCGGAAGCGRCCGGCGCGCAGCTCATTTCAGTCTGTGATCTCAATGTCGAACGGCTAGCGGCCGTCAAAAGCCGCTACCCCGCAGTGACGATCACCGATGATTTCGAGGAAGTCCTGCGCGATCCGAGAGTGGATGCCATCGCTATCGCGACGCCGGTCTTCACCCATATCAAACTCGCGATGCAGGCTATGATGGCCGGAAAGCATGTCTTCGTCGAAAAACCGATGGCTTCGACGACGGACGAAGCCTCGCGGATGGTCGAGGAGGCCGCGCGTAGACGCCTCGTGCTGGCCGTGGATCATACTTTCGTGCATACCGGCGCCGTCCGCAAGATGCGCGAACTGGTCGAAAGCGGCCTCGGCGACATGTATTACTACGACTCGGTTCGGGTCAATCTGGGGCTCTTCCAGCACGATGTCAGCGTCATCTGGGACCTCGCGGTGCATGATCTCTCCATCCTCGACCATGTTGTGCAGGAAAGGCCGGTAGCCGTTTCCGCGACGGGCATGAGTCATGTGCTCGGCGAGCCGGAGAACATCGCCTATTTGACGCTTTTCTTCGAGAGCAAGCTCATCGCACATATCCACGTCAATTGGCTGGCCCCGGTCAAGGTCCGCCGCACGCTGATCGGCGGCAGCAGCAAGATGATCGTCTATGACGATCTGGAGCCCAGCGAAAAGATCAAGGTCTATGACAAGGGCATCACCATGTGCCCCAATTCCGATGCATATGGCGAGAAGGTGCATCAGATGATGGTCGGTTACCGCAGCGGCGACATGTGGGCGCCCAAGCTCGATATGACCGAGGCGTTGAAACGCGAACTGGATCAGTTCGTCGATTGCATCGAGCAAAATTCGCGGCCCATCACGGATGGCCAGGCCGGACTGCGGGTCGTTCGCATCCTTGAAGCCGCAAGCCGGTCGCTCGCCCAGCGCGGCCGTATCATCGAGCTTGAAGAGGCGAGGCTCATCGCATGATCCCGTTCCTGGACCTCAAGGCACAATATCAGTCCATCAAGAGCGAAATCGACGCCGCCGTGCTCGGTGTCCTGGCCTCGGGGCAATACATACTGGGCGAGGAGGTCGGTCGCCTCGAGCAGGAATTCGCGGACTATTGCGACGTCAAACATGCGATAGCCGTGAACACCGGCACGAGTGCCCTGCATCTGTCGCTTCTCGCGGCAGGCGTCGGCCCCGGCGATGAAGTCATCACCGTGCCATTTACCTTCGTCGCGACCGTATCGGCGATCTGCTACGCAGGTGCACGACCGGTATTCGTCGATGTCGAACCCGTGACGCTGACAATGGATCCGGCTCAACTCGAGGCTAAGATTACAGCCCAAACTAAGGCCATTATTCCCGTCCATCTCTACGGTCAGATGGCCGATATGGACGCGATCAAAGCGATTGCCGACCACTACCGGATCCCGGTCATCGAGGACGCCTGCCAGGCGCACGGAGCGCAATACAAAGGCGCGCGCGCCGGCAGTATCGGCACATCCGGCTGCTTCAGCTTCTATCCCGGCAAAAATCTCGGCGCCTGCGGCGAGGGGGGTATCGTCGTCACGAACAGCGACGATCAGGCCAAGACCATGCGCATGCTGCGCGACTGGGGTCAGGAACAGCGCTATCACCATCTGCTGAAGGGCTTCAACTACCGCATGGATGCCATTCAAGGTGCGATCCTGCGCATCAAGCTCCGGCATCTCGAAGCCTGGACCGAAGCGCGGCGCGCCCATGGACGCCGCTACTCGTTGCTGCTTGGCGGTTCGGCGAATTTAAGGACGCCTGTCGAAATCACCGACCGGCGCCACGTCTATCACGTCTATGCTATCAGAAGCCGCGATCGTGACCAGCTTCAGCGCGTATTGACCGCGGAGGGCATTCAGTCCGGGCTGCACTATCCGATCCCAGTGCATCTGCAGAAGGCCCATGCCGACCTTGGCCGCAAGGCCGGCGATTTCCCAATGTCGGAAGCCGCCGCGCGGGAGGTTCTCTCGCTGCCGATCTATCCCGAGATGCCGGCGTGGCACGTCGACCAGGTGGCCGCCGCGCTGGAGAACGCCTATGTCAGTTGATCGTGCGGGCGAGGCCCGGATCGTGCAGGCGGTCCATGGCCGTCATGAAAGGCCGGCGGACCCTGCCTACCAGGCCGGACTGGCTGAAGAACTCAGGCAGTCATACGGGCGCGCTGGCCTGATTGAGCTCTACGGTCGTTTCGCGGCAGGTGACGGTGTCATCGATACTCTGATGCGAAAAGCCATCTGGCAAGCCATCGTGCGGAGCTGTGGAACAGGATTGCAGGTTGCAGGCGGTGCCGGTTTCAAACATCCCGAGACGTTCGAGATCGGCAATGGGGTCTTCATCGGGGCCCAGGCCTATATCCAGGGTCGCTTCGACGGCCGATGCAAGATCGGCGACAATGTCTGGATCGGGCCGATGGCCTATTTCGACGCTCGCGATCTGGTGATCGAGGATTCCGTCGGGTGGGGACCTGGCGCCAAGGTGCTTGGCTCGACCCACACGGCACTGCCCTTGGATGTGCCGATCATTCGCACGGATCTTGAAATCAAGCCGGTACGCATCTGCGCGGAGGCCGATATCGGAACGAATGCGACCATTCTTCCCGGCGTGACCATCGGGAAAGGGGCGATCGTTGGAGCGGGGGCAGTTGTCGTTTCCGACGTCGAGCCGTTCTCAGTCGCCGCAGGTGTACCTGCGAAATTCATACGTTGGCGTTCGGATAATGATCCGATGACGAACATGTTGCGTGAGGGAAGATCATGAGAGACAAACGGGTGCTCATTACCGGCGGTGCCGGTCTGATCGGCTCGCATATTGCCGATCTTATCGCTTTGGAAAAACCTCGCGAGATCATCGTCCTCGACAATTTCGTGCGCGGGCGCCGGGACAATCTCAGCTCGGCCATCGCAAGCGCGCCTGTTAAGATCATCGACGGAGATATCCGCGACAGAGCGCTTCTGGCAAAAACCTTCGAAGGCGTCGACGTCGTCTTTCATCAGGCCGCCATCCGCATCACGCAATGCGCCGAAGAGCCACGGCTGGCTTTCGATGTCCTTGCGGAGGGGACGTTCAACGTTCTCGAATCTGCCGTCAAGGCAGGTGTCTCGAAGGTCGTCGCTGCTTCCTCGGCTTCCGTTCTGGGGCTGGCCGAGAGCTTTCCAACGACAGAAGAGCATCATCCCTACAATAACCGGACGATCTACGGCGCGGCGAAAACATTCAACGAGGGGCTGATGCGCAGCTTTGCGGAGATGTACGGTCTGCGCTATGTCGCGCTCCGTTATTTCAACGTCTACGGACCGCGCATGGACGTTTACGGCGCCTATACGGAAGTTCTGATCCGTTGGATGGAACGCCTGGTGGCCGGAATGCCGCCCCTCATCTATGGGGATGGTAGCCAGACGATGGACTTCGTCGATGCACGCGACATCGCTCGCGCAAACATTCTGGCCGCCAAAAGCGATGTCACGGACGAAGTGTTCAACGTCGCCAGCGGCAAGGAAATAAGCCTGCTGGAACTCGCGAAGATGCTGAGCGACATTATGGGTTCCTCACTCGAACCGCAGCACAAGGAGGCCCGCACGGTCAACGGCGTGACCCGTCGTCTTGCCGATATCAGCAAGGCCGAACGGCTCCTCGGCTTCAAGGCGGAGATCTCTATGGAGCAAGGGCTTCGTGATCTCGTTGCCTGGTGGCAAAAGCAGACCGACGCAGGGGGGCAGGCAGCATGAGCTCATCTCAATCCACAATTCCGGTCGCCAAACCGGTCCTCGGGGAGGAAGAGGCTGAGGCTGCGCGCCGCGTTATTCTGTCGGGATGGGTGACGCAGGGGCCGGAAGTCGCGGCTTTCGAGCGTGAATTCGCTGCCTTTGTGGGCGCCGCGCACGCTTGCGCCATGTCCAATTGCACGACCGCGTTGCATCTGGCCCTGAAGGCTGTCGGTGTATCCGCCGGTGATGAAGTCGTCACGGTCAGCCATTCTTTCATCGCGACCGCAAACGCGGTTCGGTACTGCGATGCGATGCCTGTTTTCGTCGATATCGAAGAAGATGGTTACAACATCGAAGCCGGTCTGATCGAACGGGCAATCACGCCTCGCACCAGGGCAATTCTTTGCGTGCATCAACTCGGCATGCCTTGCGATCTCCGCGCCATCGTGGAGATCGGCAAGCGCCACCAGATACCGGTCATCGAGGATGCAGCCTGTGCGACGGGAAGCGAAATCCTGTGGGACGGCCGTTGGGAAAAGATCGGCAAAGCGCATGGCGACATTGCCTGCTTCTCCTTCCATCCCAGGAAGGTCGTCACGACAGGCGACGGCGGCATGTTGACGACTGCCAATCCCGAATATGACCGGAAGTTCCGGCTCTGGCGCCAGCATGGCATGAGCGTCACCGATGCCGTTCGTCACGGCTCGAAACAGGTCATCTTCGAAGACTATGACGAGTTGGGTTACAATTACCGGATGACTGATCTTCAGGCGGCCGTCGGACGCGAGCAGTTGCGGCGGCTGCCGGAGCTGGTTGCCCAGCGCAGACGTCTTGCCGAACAATATTGCGAACGTCTGTCGACGATTGCCGGACTTTCTCTGCCGGCCGAGCCGCGCTGGGCTCGCAGCAATTGGCAGAGCTTCTGCGTGAGATTGCCCGATACGGTCGACCAGCGGGCCGTCATGCAGGCCCTGCTCGATCAGGGTATCTCGACCCGCCGTGGTGTGATGAACATTCATCTGGAGGGAGCCTATTCCGGTGAGAGCTCCCACCGCGCTGCCACGAGCCTGATGCGAAGCGTATCTGCGCAGCAGCAAACGATAATACTGCCGCTTTATGCCCAGATGACGGTGTCTGACAT
>NZ_JBFUAY010000194.1:0-8093 GCF_056406015.1 Rhizobium sp. P1_E1
GAATTGTTGGGCGGCAATCCGAAACTTGAGGCCGTTCGCCTCGCCGATGGCCGCGTCGTGCCGCTCGATGCCGTCTTCGTCGCGCCGAAAACGACGATGGCGAGCCCGGTTGCCGAACAGCTCGGTTGCGCCTTCGACGACGGCCCGTTCGGGCCGATCATCCGCACCGGTGACAACAAGGAAACCACCATCAAGGGTGTCTTCGCCGCCGGCGATGCGGCAAGCGCCATGCACAATGCCACGCTCGCCTCCGCCTCAGGCGTGCTCGCCGGCGTGCACTGTCATCAATCGCTTGTCATGCAGTCGGCCGCTTAGGGCAGAAACAGCACGTTAAACGGGTCGAATTCTTCCGCGGCAGGCCAGCGACCTCAAGTCCACCTCGCGGTCATCGAGGTGAAAACCTCAACGCGTTAATCATTGCTTTTAAAAGTAATGAGCCAATGCAACCGACTTATTGCAATTTCTACGTTTGAATTGTAGCTGTTTTCATCTGAACGACTATCAAGCAAGACGATGGTGAGACCGTGGATCACCGCGCTTGGAGCAAGCAGAAATGGGGGCATTTCAATGGGGTTTACTGAAGCTGTTCGGACCGTCCTGAAGCAGAAATACGCAACCTTTTCCGGCAGGGCTTCCCGCTCGGAATATTGGTGGTTCATGCTGTTCTATGTGTTGACGGCGTTCACCATTTCATTTGTGGCCGGTCTGACCGGGACCTTTTCCGGTCTCCAAGGTGGAATTTCCGCCCTGGCTACCGTTTTCCTGGTTATCGGCGGATTGTTCATAGTCGCGCTTATTTTGCCGCTGATATCGCTGCAGGTTCGCCGCTTCCATGATCGCAACATGTCCGGATGGTGGTATCTCGCGTTGGTTATCTTGAGCATGGTTCCCTATGTCGGTCTCATTGCAAGCCTCGCGGTCTTGGTTATTAACTTGCTTCCGGGCACAGAAGGCCCAAACAAATTCGGGCCAGATCCGCTGCGTCCCGAAGCGCGAGCGGAGGTCTTTGCCTAGAGCATCGCATCCACAACGTCGGCCTGCTGGTGGCTCTGTTGCTCGCCATCTCGGCTCAGTTTCCGCTTCAGCGAGCGCCCATTTGAAGCAAACGACTTATTGCAATTTATACGTTTGAATTGTAGCTGCTTTTGTTCGAAATTACTATCAAGCAAGACCTTGATAAGACTGTGGGTCATCGTGGTTGCAACAAGACGACATGGGGGCATTGAAATGGGGTTTACTGAAGCTATTCGAACGGTTCTAACGCAGAAATATGCAACCTTCTCCGGCAGGGCCTCTCGTTCGGAATATTGGTGGTTTGCGCTTTTCACTTACTTGATAGGGTTCGCGTTTTTAATTTTGGCCTTAGCGGCAGGCGCCTCTTCTGACCAACAGGGTGGAGTTTCGTCACTGGTCGTCGCAATCATGGTGGTCGGCGGATTGTTTGTGTTGGCAATCTTCTTGCCGTTACTATCCCTTCAGGTTCGCCGCTTCCATGATCGCAACATTTCCGGCTGGTGGTATCTCGCCCTGATCGTTTTGGGCATGGTTCCCTATATCGGTGGCATTACAGGCCTCGCGATTACTATAATTTCCGTCTTTAGGGGCACTGTAGGTCCGAACAGGTTCGGGCCGGATCCGTTGCGCCCCGAAGCGCGAGCGGAGGTCTTTGCCTAGAGGATGGYCATCCGCGACGCCGGCCGGCTGGTGGCTCTGTTGCTCGCCACGTTTCCGCATCAGCGCGCCTGTTTGAAGTATCTGGCTTATCGCAATTTCTACGTTTGAATTTGTAGCTGTTTTCATCTGAATGACTATCAAGCAAGACGATGTGAGAAGGATCACCGCGCTTGCAGCAAGCAGAAATGGGGGCATTTCAATGGGGTTTACTGAAGCTGTTCGGACTGTTCTGAAGCAGAAATACGCAACCTTTTCCGGCAGGGCCTCCCGCTCGGAATATTGGTGGTTCATGCTGTTCTATGGGCTGGCGCTGCTCGCACTTATAATTCCGGCCTTTGTGCTTGCCTTCGCTTTCAGTGGTGGTGGAGCTGTGTCGCCGATTCACTATACCGTGGTCATCTGGCTATTGTTCATACTCGCAATTTTTTTGCCACTGATATCTCTGCAGGTTCGCCGCTTCCATGATCGGAATATTTCCGGCTGGTGGTACCTCGCGCTGTTTATCGGTTGCTACGTTCCCTATGTCGGTCTCCTCGCGGGTGTTGCGATTTTTGTTGTTTCCGTGCTTCCGGGCACCGAAGGTCCGAACAAGTTCGGGGCGGATCCGCTGCGTCCGGAAATAAGATCAGAGGTCTTTGCCTAGAGCATGGCCATCCGCAATGTTAGCCTGCTGGTGGTTCTGTTGTTCGCCACCTCAGCTCAGTTTTCGCCCGTAGAGGCGCAGGATAGCGACAGTCAGCAGGTTGGGGGCGGCGATCGCCAAAAGAGCGCCGTCGGAGCCGAATATGCCGCGCAGTGCCAGCAGAATGGATTGCGCTGCACGCTCGTCTATGGCGATGCCTCTCCAAAGGTCGAACCGGCGTCGAATACGACAACATCGTCGCCGCAACGCAAACCGTTGATGATCCCGCGAGAGCCGGTTGTCAGCGGGTCTCTGGCGGTTGCCGTCGTGCTCGTTGGTCTCATCGTGGCCATCGGCTTGTGGATGCGCTTCGGAAATGGCGGTGTCTTGCTCTCATCTGCTCCACGCGACATCAAGCGGCAGGGGGAGGCGCCGGAAAGCTGGCGCACATCGGTAGCCGAGGCCGAGGAAAAGCCGAGCGACTTCCTGCACCGCATTGCCGCCATGGCGGATCGACGACAGGCGCTTGTCCTGCTGCTCAGGCATTGCCTGCTGCACGCGGCTGATGTGACGGGAACGCGGCTTTTCCGCTCTGACACGGAACGGGCGGTTTTCGCCCGCCTGCCGGACAATATGCCCGACCGCGATCGGCTTGAAAATTTTCTGACCGCGGTTGAACTCGTTCACTACGGCGGCCGCACGCTTGCGGAAAGCCATTTCAGCGTCCTTCTGACGACCGCGCGCGGCTTGCTGTCATCAGGCAGAGTGGCCAATGCGTAACTCGGGCCCTCTTCTGTTTCTGGGGCTTTTGCTTGCGCTGGCGGCGCTGGCAGTCTTTGCGCTGTCGCGCGGCAGCGATTTCGACCGCTCAGCCCTCGGCAACAAGGGGTTGGAATCGTGGCTGCAAGCCAAGGGTATCCCTGTCGTCCGATCCGACCCTCATGTCGCCCGGGCGCGTTCGGAAATCTCGCTGCGCATTATTCCCTTGTCGATACGCCAAGGCGAGACTGTCGCACCTCAGGTAAACGAGGAAGCGGATGACGCAGGCCCGGACAGTCCGATCCGGGAGTCAAACCGCTATGCCCTGCCAACGCTGATCATTTTGCCGAAGTGGCAGGGCAGCGTTTCAACGGATGGTATTGCCAGCAAATCGAGACTGGTCGATCTCGCCGATATCGGCAGYGAACTCGGCAAGATCGGTTATTCAGATTTTGGCTTCGCCCGTAGCAGCACCGATTTTGAAGAGGCGCAGCCGCAGTTGTACCCGGGGCAGCCCATCAGTATCGCCCTCTATCAGGCGCAAACCTTCGAACGGTCGAGCCTCCCGGGTGGTTGGGAGGAGCTCGCGGGCACGCCGTCGGGCGCACTGCTCCTGCGTGGCGAGGACGACCCCAACATCTATCTGCTGTCGGATCCGGACCTGTTGAACAATCACGGATTGGCTCTCGCCGATAACGCCTCCTTTGCCGTGTCGCTCGTGACGCTGTTGCGCGGAGCGGGCGAAAAGCGGCCGGTCTATCTGGATCCATCAGGCTTGCCTCTGGATAGCAAGAAACCGGCGGATGAGGGCCGGACCTACGAGCGCTCTGCCTCCGATTTCAAGCGGTTTTTCGCCTATCCGCTGTCCGTCATCTGGGGAGTGCTGCTCGTCGTTGCCGCCATTTGTTTCTGGCGCGGCGCCTATCGCTTCGGGCCTGCCTTGAACGAGACATCCGGAAACATCGAGCTGTCGAAGACTGCCGCGATCGACGCGACGGCGCGTCTGCTGCGCCTGTCGGGCAATGATGGCCGGATGACCGGACAGTTCGTGCTCCATCTGCTTGCGGACAAGGCGCAACTGGTCTTCGGCCCTGGAGCGGGAAACGAGGCGGGCATAGAGCGGCTGTTTCAGCGTCTGGCGCGCCGCGATCAGGCGGCGGCGAAAGCATTGCACTCGTCAGCACAGGCGCTGATCGATCGTGGACATCTGATGACGCGGGCTAATCTGCACCGCAATCTCGAGACATTCAGAAAATCGCTGGGGAGCATTGACCTTGGATCTAGGTGAATTTCGTAATCTTATCGCTGCGGTTCGTGGCGAGATCGGCAAAGCGGTGCAGGGGCAGGATGCGATCATCGATCTCGTCCTGATCTCGATCTTTGCCGGCGGGCATTGCCTGGTCGAAGGTCCGCCCGGCACGGCCAAAACCTTGCTTGCCCGGTCGGTCTCCGCCGCCATGGCGCTGCAATATCGTCGCATCCAGTTCACGCCAGACCTGATGCCCGGCGATGTTCTGGGCGTCAATCTCTTCAACTTCCAGACAAATCAGTTCCACCTGACCAAGGGCCCGGTCTTTACCGACATTCTTCTCGCCGATGAGATCAATCGCGCGCCGCCGAAGACGCAATCCGCCCTGCTGCAGGCGATGAACGAGCGGATGGTCACGCTTGATGGAACGGATTATTCCCTGGGGCCGGATTTCTTCGTGCTTGCCACGCAGAACCCGATCGAGCAGCAGGGCACCTATCCCTTGCCCGAAGCACAGCTCGATCGCTTCCTGTTCAAGCTTGTCGTCGATTTTCCCAGCCGCGATACGGAAATTGCCATCCTCTCCAAACACGCGACGCAGGCGCTGAAATCAGACCTGCGCAACGCAGGCATCCGTCCGCTTGTCACGAGTGCCGCACTCGCTACAGGGCGGGCGCTGATCGATGCGATCCATCTGGACAACACGATCCTGACCTACATCGTCGACCTTGTGCGCGCCACGCGCTCCGATCCCGACATTCTCTACGGCGCATCCACCCGCGCAGCCGACGCCGTTGCATCGGCAGTGCGCGTGCGCGCGGCTTTCGAGGGAAGGGATTACGGCTTGCCGGACGATGTCCAGGCGTTGCTGGTGCCCGCCTTGCGCCATCGCATCGTGCTTTCGCCCTCGGCGGAAATTGACGGGCGCACGCCGGACGAGGTGCTGCGCAATATCATGAACCGCGTGGATGCGCCCCGTTAAATGCGGCCATCCTCCACTCTGATCGCGCTCGTTCTGATATCAGCCGCGGTGACAGTCTTCACCAGCGTGTGGTGGCGCGACATGAGCTATCTCCTACTCCTCATGTGGCTTGCAATCGCAGCGCTCACGGTCGCCGATCTGGTCATCTCCAACTTGGCGGGCAGGATGACGATCGATTTCGATCTGCCGCCGCAAGGCTTTGTCGGCCACACCACCGCGTTCACGGTCGGCGTACGGCCGCAGAAGGGCGTGCTGCCTCAGAAAATCGAAATCCGGCTCGATCTCGCTCCCGAGCTTGTCGTCGACGAAATCAGATGGCTCAACCCTGCATCGGGTGCCGGGGAAGGGGAGGTCAAGGCCTCTCTGGACCTTCATCTGACCCGGCGGGGACGATACGCGGTCAACGAGCTGTGGCTGAAGTGGCCATCGCGATTGAAGCTGCTCGAGATCATCGCGCGCATGCCGGTGGGCAAAGAGATCGCCGTCCAGCCCGACATATCGCCGGTGCTGTCGGRAGCGATCAAGACCCAGATCCTGCCGCTGGAGGCCGGCCAGAAGGATTTGCGGTTGCGTGGCGAGGGATCGGAATTCCACCAGCTGCGGGAATTTGCCAGCGGCATGGATCCGCGCAGCATCGATTGGAAGCGGTCGGCGCGCATGCGCAGTCTCGTCGTGCGCGAGATGCGGGCCGAACGAAATCACCAGATCATCCTCTGCGTCGATTCCGGGCGGCTGATGGCCGAACAGCTTGCCGGCTTCACGAAGCTCGATCGCGCCATCAATGCGGCGCTCGCCATGTGCTGGGGTGCAGGCCTTGCCGGCGATCTCGTCGGCTTCTACAGCTTCGACAGCCGTCCGCGTCTGTTCGTGCCGGCCTTGCCCGGACGAGCGGCCTTTCCGCGGCTGCAGACGGTGTGCGCCGGGCTGCGCTACGAAACCCAGGAGACCAACCATACGTTGGGACTGACCCACCTGTCCGGACGCCTGAAGCGACGTTCGCTGGTTGTGATATTCTCCGATTTCGTCGACACCATCACGGCGGAGCTGATGATCGAGAACATACAGGTGCTCGCCCGGCATCACTTCGTCGTCTATGTCGCCTTGCGTGATCCGATGCTGGGAAAGCTCATCGAGCCTGAGGAAACGACGCTCGATGCTGTCGCTCGCTCGGTTGCAGCGCGCCAGATCCTTCACGAAAGGCGCGCCGTCATGGAAAAACTGGCGCGTCTCGGCGTGCTTTGCCTCGACAGCACGCCGGAGGCACTGACTTCGGATCTCATTGCGCGCTACATCGAAATCAAATCCCGTGAGATGATATGATGGATATCGGTATCGACGGCAGGATGGATAAGGGCGCGACAGTCAATGTCGGCGCCGTCCAGAACGATACGCTTCGTTCGGCCCGCTTCCGGCTGGAGCGCGAGGCACACTGGCGTCAACTGGACGAACTCGTGACGCGTGCCGAGAAAGGGGGCGCAGCCGCGCTCGGCTATGATGAGGTCCGCAATCTCGCCAGCGGCTACAGGCAGGCGATGAACTCGCTGAGCGTGGCGCGCGATATTTCTCTCGATCGCGCCCTGATTGCCTATCTGGAAAGCCWCTGCGCCCGGGCCTATCTCGTCGTCTACGCCCCGCAGGAAAGCCTGGGCGGCCTGATGAGGCGCCTGCTGTCGCACGGCATTCCCCAGGCCGTGCGTCGCTCGGCCCTACCTTTGTTCATCGGCTTCCTGGCGCTCATTCTGGGGGCGGCTGCCGGATACAGGCTCTGCGCCAACGATCCGAGCTGGTTCTATACCTTGGTGCCGCCGGAGATGGCCGACCAGCGTACGCCTGATGCCTCGACCGACTACCTCCGCTCGACCATCTATGGCGATGAAGGGCATGACAGCGACCGGCTGGCCGCATTTTCCGCCTTTCTCTTTTCCCACAACACGACCATCGTCATCCTGATCTTCACCCTCGGTGTGTTCGTGTCGGTGCCGAGCTTCATCCTGACCTTTTACAATGGTCTGATCCTCGGCGCGTTCTTCGCGATGTTTTATCGCAGAGGGCTGGGCTACGACGTCTTCGCCTGGCTCTCGATCCACGGCGTGACCGAGCTTGCGGCCATCGCCATTGCTTGCGCGGGTGGGGCAAGGCTCGGACTTGCCGTTCTCCTTCCAGGTGCCAGAACGCGAAAGGAAGCCTTGCGCCACCAGGCGCATGATGCCGTCAAGCTCGCCATCCTCGCAGGGCTGATGCTTGTCGCGGCAGCCTTCATCGAAGGCTTCCTGCGCCAGCTGATACAGGATCCGACCTGGCGTCTCGTCATCGGCTGGGGGATGGGCGTCTGCTGGGTGGGCTGGCTGCTGCTTGCAGGCCGCGAAAGCAAAGCGTCGCGTGAGGCGGTGCGATGAACCGGACAGACAAGGACGGCAAGCGCGTCGAGCAGTTCATCCCGCCGGAGGGCGTCCCGATCACCTTCGCCATTGCCTCGCTCGGAACCCGTTTCGGCGCGCAATTCCTCGACATCGTCTTCACCACAATCATCATATTCATCTGTGCCACCGCCATCATCTTCACAGGCGTGCTGCCTATGACGGCGGAGGCGATGCTCATGGTGCTGCTCGGTTTTTTGGTGCAGATCCCCTATTACATCCTCTCGGAACTCATCTGGAACGGACGCACGCTCGGAAAAAGAATAACGGGCATCCGCGTCATCAATGTGGACGGACGGCGGCTTACGCCGCACCAGGTGACCGCACGCAACCTGATGAAACAGGTGGAGATTTTCGCCCCCATGGGCCTTTTGGCTTCGGTCGACACGC
>NZ_JBFUAY010000195.1:0-8089 GCF_056406015.1 Rhizobium sp. P1_E1
GGCGATGGCCGGCGACAATAAGAGCTTCACCGACATGGACCATATCGCCATTGCGGATCTGAGGTGAACGTCGTGGCAAATCCCTTCGACCTTTCCGGCCGGGTTGCCGTCGTCACCGGCGCCAATACAGGGCTCGGCCAGGCCATCGCAGCCGCACTGGCAGCGGCCGGTGCGTCGATCGTCGCCGTCGGACGCTCCTCAATGGACGAAACCGAGGCGCTGGTGAAGGAAGCGGGAAGCCGCTTTCATGTCGTCAAGGCCGATCTTGCCAGCATCGAACCGGTCAAGGGGATCGTCACTGAGACCATCCAGACCTTCGGCGGCCTCGACATCCTCGTCAACAATGCCGGCATCATCCGCCGCGCCGATGCGCTCGACTTCACCGAGGAAGACTGGGACGCGGTGATCGACGTCAACCTGAAGACCGCCTTCTTCCTGTCGCAGGCCGCCGGCCGCCACATGGTCGACAAGGGCAGGGGTAAGATCATCAACATCGCCTCGCTGCTCTCCTTCCAGGGCGGCATCCGGATCCCGTCCTATACCGCCTCGAAAAGTGGCCTCGCCGGCCTGACCAAGCTGCTGGCCTGCGAATGGGCCGGCAAGGGCGTCAACGTCAACGCCATTGCCCCGGGCTATTTCGTGACCAACAACACCACGGCGCTGCGCGAGGATGCCGACCGCAATGCCGCCATCCTTGCCCGCATCCCGGCCGGGCGCTGGGGAACGCCGTCCGAACTCGGCGGTGCGGCCGTATTCCTGGCATCGTCGGCGTCCGACTACGTGCATGGAACGGTGCTGCCCGTCGATGGCGGTTGGCTGGCGCGCTGATCGGTCTCACGCCGTGCCTCTTTTCAGGCGGGCTAAGGATGCTCTATCGCTTCGACTCTCCGCATAACCCCGAAAATTGATTCCGGTTTTCGGGGTTATGCGCTAGGGCTGCTGCCCACCGCATCGGCGTAGATGCGGAATGCGAACAGGAAACGGGGTCGGCAAAGCCGCCTCGACACCAGGATTTCGAAACAGGATGGCAGATAAGGACAACGCGGTCTTCAATACCATTCAGCAGGCGCCGAACCTGCGCAGCAACCTTGCCGATATGTTGACGGCGCAAATCGAGTCCGGCGACCTGAAGCCCGGCCAGCGCCTGCCGACCGAACAGGCGATCATGACGGCGACCGGCGTCAGCCGGACGATCGTTCGCGAAGCGCTTGCCGCCCTGCGTGCAAAGGGGTTGATCACCACACGGCAAGGCCTTGGGGCTTTCGTCTCGAACGATCCGACACCGAGATCCTTCTCGATCATTCCGAACGACCTGCAGTCGATCGACGAGGTTCTGCGCGTGCTGGAGCTGCGCATGGGGATCGAATACGAAGCCGCCGGCCTTGCCGCGCTGCGGCGCACGCAGGACGATATCGACCGCATGCAGGATCGTCTCGATGCCCTCGACAAGGCGCTCGAAGAGGGCGGATACGGCGCGCAGGAGGATTACGCCTTCCACAGGTCCATTCTGGTCGCGACACAGAACTCCTATTACGGCCGCCTCTTCGACACGTTCGGCAACATCATGGTGCCGCGGCAGTGGGCGCGCTTGGACGAGATGACATCAGCCGAGCGCAAGCGCCATGCGGCGCGCATGCGCAGGGAACACCATGCCATATTCGCGGCAATCCGCGACCGCGACGAATCCGCCGCGCGCCGCGCCATCCGAAGCCACCTGTCGAAGAGCGCCGCGCGCTTCGAGGAGTTGCGCGACGCTACGGCATAATCCTTTTCACACCTCAGGCTTCGGTCTCATCAGCCGAAGCCAGGCGGCGTGGTCGGTTTGCAGATCGACCGAGGCGTGGATCGCGGGAAGAAGCGGTTTGCGTTTGCGTCGGCCGAAGCGCCGTTTGAAGCCGAGGATATTTTCGACGACGCTTCTGGTGTAGAGCCCGGGGCCGCTTGAATAGATGCGCCATCCACCGTCGACGGCGATCTCTCCCGCCTTGACCCGCTCCCATTCGGCCGCCGCCTGATAACGATCATGGAAAGCCGCGTCGCTGCTGCTGAAATAGGTATTGCGCTGGCGCAGCGAAGCATGCGGCAGCGCTGATGTGACTGAAATCGGATTGACGACAGCGATCGCCTTCCAGAGTTCGTCCACTTCCGCCTCCAGCGCCAGCGTCTCGCAGTAGCGCAGATGCGCATGTACATACATCAGCCCGATCTCGCGCCCGAAGAAAGAGGAGGATTCGGCGCGGCGAAACAGTGTCTCGGGGCCGCCGGCATAGGTCGCGGGCTTTTCCATCAGCCGCACGCCGTCGGGAAAGAGCAGATGCTCTTCGATCAGCTTCATATGATCGCGTCGCTGAACCRGCGTAAAGAGGCCGCCGAGCATCGCCTGCGTCATCGAGATCAGCGAGTAATGCAGGCCGGTGCGCCGGTCGCTCGGGTGCAGCAGCAATTCGACGCCATCATGGCTGGGATCGAAGATACCGTAGCCGGCAACGATACCGTCACGCACGAGATGGCGGTTGAAATCCCGGCGCATCGCCGTTGCGATCTTCCTCAAGCCCTTGGCCTTGTCGCCATGGCCGAGGCGGCGCAGGATCGCGGAATAACGGACGATCTGCTCGTAGAGCAAAGCAACGGTCCAACTGCTGACCATCCAATCGCGCAGATGCGGATCGGCCGGCTGCAGGGAATCGTTCCAGTCTCCCTCGCCATAGCGGATCAGATGCGTTCCCGGGATGAAAGCTTCGCCAACGGTATCGAGCAGCTTCTCGACATGGATTGCGATGGTGTCGGGCTCCGGTGCCCGGGCCATCGTCTTTTCATCACGCCAGGAGACTTTCTCGTCGAGGATGGCGAGATCGCCGGTCGCTTCGATATAGTCGCAGAGCGCCTTCAGCGGCCAGACAACGATGTCGCCGTGACTATCGCCTGCCCGGATATTGGCATAGGGCTCCAGCATGAACCACTGCGGCCAGTCACCTTTTTCCAGGTATTGTTCGCTGAAGACGGTCTTCAGCACCTCTTTGGCTTCGCGGTCATGCTCGTAGGCGAGCAGGAATTCGATCGGCCCCTGGCAGGCGTCGCGCGTACCCCAGGCAGCACCGGTATATTGCTCGAGGCCGTGCGGCACGCTCAGATGCACAATGGCATCATGCGCGAGCCAGGGAAGCAGGGCCGTCTGCGCGGCAAGGTCGGGCGAGGTGCTGGCGATCGTCACGCCGCGCACGGCGTTCCGCCAGAATTTTGATGCCGGCGCAAGCATGGCATCACCGGTGACGCCGGCCTCATATCGTTGCGCCAGGCGCTCGGCCTCCGCCGCATCGGTCATCGAGCCGACGACGGCAAAGGAAAGCGTCTGCGTCGGTCGCGATCGCAGTGCGACGAAGGCGCCGTTGCGCGCCATCCCGTCGCTATAGAGCAATTCGTCGCCACCGATCTCCTCGATTGCATCGGGCGTCGAACTCACCAGCCAATAGCTGGCATCGGGATAACGCTCGCCCCAGAGCCAGGCCGGGTCCGGCCGGAAAAGAATGCGCTTGGCTAAGGTGTCGAATGCGATCTGCCCGCCCGCGTCATATTCGCGCTCGCCGAGCACGACATGACCAAACACCAGGAAGCGGCATGGCTCGCCCTCGACAGAGACGGTCCACTGCATCGCCGCATCCTCGCCGGAGGCGACTGCCGATACGATGATCGTGCGTTCGGAGAGGCGATAGATCCAACGGCAATCGCTGAGTCCCATTTCGAAAGCCGACGGCACCGCCAGAAGCTGCCAGCCGGCGCCGACATCCGCCATGATGCGCAGCCCGCCGGCGCGCGTCAGATTGTAGGGGTCACGGGAGACGGAAAAGAGCTTGTGAAAAGACGTATTGCCGATCGTCAGCTGCGCCGCAAAAATGCCCTGCATCCAGCAGGTCGCGGCAAGCGTCGCATCGTCGAGCAGCATATTCTCACCGCTTCTGACGATCGCGCCGTGACGGCGCGCCACCATGAGCTCCTTGTCGCGCAGGACCACATGACGGTTCAAAACGCCGTCCGACACGAAAAACGAAAGAAGCTTTCCGTCGACGCGCTCTTCCAGGCTCCGCTCCGGATAGAGCTGGCTGATCGCCTTTTTGTCCAGCGCCTCGGCCTTCAGCAAGGCAGCATCCTGAAGCAGGCTGCGGACCGGCGTGACCTCCTCGATATCGGCAGCCGCACTGTTGGTCGCCGCAAGCGCGTCAAGTCGTGAAAGGTCGGCATCGCTCGACGCTTCGGGATGATCGGCGGCGAAGACGGCAAAGAAGGTCGCGGTCACACCGCTTGCCGGCACGGAGAGCGATTTCGACTGGATGGCGGGACACGCCGTCTCTTGCTGCCGCCGTTTGCTCGGCAGGCTGGTGCCGAAAGGGCCGACCAGCCGATCGTCGAGGCGGTCCTTCGCCTGCACCAGCTGAATGGCATCCGTGGCATAGGCAGCCGCCCCATCGCGGCAGCCTTGCACGAGCCAGGGGTTGCGGGCACCCGACTGCTTGAGATTTTGCCGGTTCATCACGACCGGGCCGAATGTCTCATGATCGGCGATATGGTGATCGACATATTGCGATGCATAGGCTTCGCTGTTCATCAGGAAGCCGCGGTCGCCGAGACCGATGTCCTGGATCAGTACCAGATCCACCGGCAGCGCTCCATCCTTCAGATGGCGGATGGAGACACGCCAGAACCAGGCCGTTTCGGATGGATGAAGCTCGAGGCGGACGGTGTAGCCGATATCGCCTGTTTTGCCGCTCCAGGAGAAGCTCGTCGCATCGTGCCCGAAGCTTCCATCGGCGCGAGGCCCGACAATCTCGACGACATCAGGTGTCGCACCGCCGATGCGCAGATAAAGCCGTCCGATGCCGCCGGTGAGCGGCGAACCCTGGATCTGGTTGACCTGCACCGATCCCTTGTCGTCGGCATATTCGATGGCAAACAGCGTGCCGTTCGGCAGGGCCGCTATCGACAGGCCGGATCCGTTGCTGATCGTGAAGAGGCCTAGCTCTTCGCGTCGGGGCATTTGAAAACTGCGCGTAAGGTCCGTGGCCATTGAGATCTCGTCGATTGGCTTCAGAGGGGAACTGGAAGATGACGCAAAATGATTGAGAGAAATCTTACCGGCGATCGGAAGATCGGCAACTTGTCACCATGGTTTTCACGTTGAGGCCGGTCGCCTGGCGAAGGGCACTGAGAGCAGGGCGCAGCCGGTCAGAATAGCGACGATCATCCAGGCTTCGTTGATCGCCTGGACGCTAGCCGCGGTCTGGACCAGCGGATCGAGCAGCGCCATGGTATCTGCATCGAAGCTGCCGCTATGTGCCGATATGGTCTGGAGAGGCGCGCCGACGAATGCCCCAGCCTCGATGTCGCCGGCTTGAAGACGGGTCCACAGGGCCTGTCCCAGCGGTTCCGAGCGCGTGTAGATGATGGTGTCGATCAGCGCGATGCCGATCGCCCCGCCGAGATTGCGCATCAGGTTGAAAAGTCCACTGGCATCGGGAATGCGATCTGGCGGAAGTGTGCCGAGCGCCAGCCGCGTCGGCGGCAGCAGGCAGAACATGATGGCGACGCCGCGCACGACCTGCGGCCAGAACATCGCGTCATAATCCGTGCGAGGATCCTGAAACGCGCTCATCCCGACGCCGATCGCAAAGAGCGCGAAACCGGCCGCCGACAGCAGCCGCGCATCCATGCGCTTCTCCAGCGCGACCGCGATCGGCGCCGTCACCAACTGCGCGATGCCGGTGACCAGCATCGTCATGCCGATCTCAAGCGCGTCATGCCCCCTGATGAAAGCAAGAAAGACCGGCATGAGATAGACCGAACCGAAAAGGCCGATGCCAAGCACGAAGCTCAGAACCGAGCCGACGAGAAAGTTCTGGTCACCGAAATTGCCGAGATCGACGATCGGCCTGTCTCGGCGCAGCGTTCGCCAGACGAAGACGCCTCCCGATGCAAGGCAGACGGTGAGCAGGCTGAGCACGTAGGCCGAGATCCAGCCGCTCGTCGGCGCCTCCTTCAGGCTGAGTTCCAAAGTCGTCAGCGCGGTCGCCATCAGCAGGAGCGACAGACCATCGAGATGCCTCAGTTCGGACGGATCGGTCGCCTGCCGCGGCAGGGACCGTGCGGCCAGGATTGCCGAGACGATACCGGGGATGATGTTGATCAGGAACAGCCAGTGCCAGGAATAGGTCTGCGTCAGCCATCCGCCGACGATCGGTCCGACGGTCGGCGCCAGCACCGCAAGCACGCCGGCGATCGTCGTCGCAAGCGCCTGCCGCTCGTTCGGAAAGAGAATGAAGACGGCTGAAAATACCGAGGGGATCAGCGTTCCGCCGGAAAAACCCTGAAGCACCCGCCAGGCCACCAACTCGCCGAAGCTGCCGCTCGCCGCACAGCCGGCGGAGGCTGCGACGAACAGGCTGATGGCAATGACGAACAGCCATCGCATCGTCAGCAGCCGGGTCAAGAAGCCGGTGAGCGGGATCGCCACCACTTCGGYGATGAGATAGGCCGTCTGTATCCAGCTCATCTGATCCGGATCGATACCGAGCGCGGACTGGATGGTCGGCAGCGATGTTGCCACCACCTGGACGTCGAGGATTGCCATGAACATGCCGACGCACATCGCCAGGAAGCCGATCCAGACGATGGCGGGCGTTTCATCAGGACGGGTAGATTCAAGTCGTTCCGACATGCGATGATCCCGCGCGCTGCGTTCTCCGCCCTGGGGTGCGAAGACTACGGCCGATCGTGGTTGCGATCGGGACGACGGACAGCATGGCTCGGAGGTGAACCGCGATTTCGCCGATCGCGACACCATAGTTCGGATGAGGACAGGAGGGATAGGGACCCGCCGGCACAAATTTGCGAACGCGATCGAGCCTGACCGGGTGGGCCAGGCTCGATCGTGTCACCAAACGGATTTGCTCCGAGCGCCCTATATATCAGGCGCTTAGCTGCGGAAGAGCGACAGGATATTCTGCGACGACGAATTCGCGATCGATAGCGACTGGATCGCAAGCTGCTGTTGTGTTTGCAAAGCAGACAGTTTGCTCGACTCCTCCTCCATGTCGGCGTCGACCAGCCGGCCCACGCCCGAGTCGATCGAATCGGAAAGCGCACTGACGAAGTCTTCCTGCAGATCGATGCGCGTCGAGATCGAACCTAGTTGCGCACCGGCAGAGGTCATTGCCGACAGTGCGGATTCGATGGTCGACAGCGCCGACTGGATCTGACCGGTGGTGAAGTCGGTGATATCAAGCGAATAGACGGAATCGCCGTTTGCATCAGCCGTTCCGAGGATGCCGGACGCGGTATCGATCGTCCCGCTGCTCATGCCGAACAACACATTGCCCGTGGAGCTGGTATCCAGAGCGTATTCCGTCATTTTAACGGAAACGGCGCCGGAGCCGTCGCGTACGAAGGACGATACGACACTTTTCGTGCCATCCGCGCCCGCGACCCAGTTCTCACCGGAGAACGATGCCGACTGGGCAATGCTCAGCAGCTGTTCCTGAAGCTGGCTGATTTCTTCCTGGACCTTGGACTTGTCGACACCGTCCTCGGTCGCTGCGACAAGCTTGGATTTGATCTCGTCGACGACGTCGATCGCATTGTCCATGGCCGTATAGGCAGTATCGACCTTTGCTGCGCCGAGGCCCAGCGCGTCGGACACGGCGGAGAGCGCCTTGTTGTCGGACCGCATCGTGGTTGCGATCGACCAGTAGGCGGCGTTGTCGGATGCGGTGTCGACCCGATAGCCGGTGGAAACACTGTTCTGTGTCGTTTCGAGACTGGAGTTGATGTTGCGCAGCGTCTGAAGGGCAGACATCGCTGAATTGTTCGTATTGATGCTCGTCATGGGAAATTCGACCCGCTCTTAGAAGTTGAATGTGTTGCATCCCGGGGAACATCCCGGCCGTGGCGAGCAGCCTCATGCTTATCGACCAATGTTCGAGAAGGTCGATTCGCCATCGTTGAAACAATTATGGTACTTAAAGGTACATTAATTATTAACGCCGGAATTATCCTTACAAAACAACGCAGGTAAGCGGCTCGGAGGCCGTTGCAAAAAGTT
>NZ_JBFUAY010000196.1:0-8089 GCF_056406015.1 Rhizobium sp. P1_E1
GGCATGTTCACACCGGATGGCGTCATGCCGGAAGACGGTCCGAAGACCGTGCTTGCCGTGCTCTCGGAGTTCTCCAAGAACGTCAAGGGCAAGCAGATCGACCTTTCCAAGACCTATACGACGGAGTTCGTCAAGAACGTCAAGTAAGGCGTCGCGTCGCTTCCGGTCCCARCCGGAAGCGGCCTCCCGATCGATCCATGGGCATTGCGTGCACGCGCCCAAAGCACGCCTCAGGTATCATCATGCAACATGACAAGAACCAGATCCCGGCGATCGAGCTGATCAACGTCAGCCGCCGCTTCGTCTCGCCGACCGGCAAGTCCCTTACGGCCTTGCGCGATTTCAACATGACGGTCGCCCGCGGGGAGTTCGTCGCCGTCGTCGGCCCTACCGGCTGCGGTAAATCGACGACGCTCAATCTTGTGACGGGTCTCGCACGCCCGAGCGCCGGTGAAGTCCGGCTGATGGGCGGGCCGATCACCGGCATTGACCCGCGTGTCGGCTTCGCGTTCCAGACCGACGCACTCTTTCCCTGGAAGAACGTGATCGACAACGTCATGGCCGGCCCGCTGTTTCGGGGCAAGTCGCGCACTGAAGCGGAAAAGAGCGCACGCGACTGGCTGGCCCGCGTCGGCCTTTCGAAATTTCTCCATCACTATCCCCACCAGCTTTCTGGCGGTATGCGCAAGCGCGTCTCCCTGGCCCAGACATTCATCAACGAGCCGGAAATCCTGCTGATGGACGAGCCGTTTTCGGCTCTCGACGTGCAGACCCGCACGGTCATGCATGAAGAGCTCTTGAAACTGTGGGCGGAGCGCAAGGCCTCGGTGGTGTTCGTGACCCACGACCTCGAAGAGGCTGTCGCCCTCGCCGACAAGGTCTACGTCCTGACCGCCGGCCCTGCGACGGTAAAGTCGGTCTATACGATCGATCTCCCCCGCCCGCGCGTCGTGTCGGAAATCCGCTACGAGCAGAGCTTCATCGACTATTGCAAGACGATCTGGGAGGACCTGCGCGAGGAGGTCGAGACCAGCTACCGCCGCGCAAGCGAAGCGGCCTGAGGGAGGATATCATGGCACACACCACACTTGAGGCCGGTTCGGCCACCATGTTTCGGCCGGGCACGTCGGACACAGAAATCGAGGCATCGGCGCTGAAGGCAATGCGCCGGCGCAAGACGCTGGTGCGCTTCTGGCAGATCGCCATCCTGGTCTTCGTGATCGGCATGTGGGAGCTGTCTTCCAACATGCAGTGGATCGATCCGTTCTTCTATTCGAGCCCAAGCGGCGTCGTTCAGCGCCTCTACGAATGGGCAACCGAGGGCACCACGGAAGGTTCTCTCTGGTATAATCTATGGGTGACGATGGAGGAGGCCCTGATCGGCTTCTTCGCGGGATCGATCACCGGCGTCTTCGTCGGCATCGGTCTTGGCCGCAACCGCTTCCTGTCGGACATTTTCTCCGTCTACATCAAGGCGATCAACTCGATACCGCGCGTCGTTCTCGCCCCCATCTTCATCATGATCATGGGTCTCGGCCTGCCCTCCAAGGTTGCACTCGCCTTCATCATGGTGTTCTTCGTGGTGTTTGCAAACGCCTTCCAGGGCGTGCGCGAGGCCGACCGCAATATGATCGCCAACGCCCGCATTCTCGGCGCCTCGGATTGGCAGGTCACCCGCACCGTGGTCATCCCATCGGCGATGAGCTGGATCTTCGCCAGTCTGCACGTGTCCTTCGGTTTCGCGATCATCGGCGCAATCGTCGGCGAATTCGTCGGCGCCCGCTTCGGTATCGGCCAGCTCATCTCGATCGCCAAGGGGACGTTCGACGCGGCCGGCATGTTCGCGGCAATCCTCCTCGTCATGGTCGTCACGCTTTTTGCCGAATACATCATGACATTGATCGAGAACCGCCTGGCGAAATGGCGTCCGCAGCAGCACCTCGATACCCAGTGATCAAATCGACCTCCTCCCAAGGCAGATCGAACTGAAGGCCGGGCGCGATGCCCGGCCTTCTTTTCATTTGATGCACTTAGGTCTAAGCGAGCGGCAGCCGCACCGTCACGACGAGYCCACCGCCTTCCGCGTCATCGAGCGAGACTGAACCTCCAGCGCCTTCGACGACCTCCCGAACGATCGCTAGCCCCAGACCACTCCCCTCGGCTTCAGTCCCCATGATCCGGTAGAAGCGTTCGAAAACCTGTTCGCGCTCCCCGCTCGGAATACCCGGCCCGTTGTCCTCGACGGTCACGACGGCGTTGCCGTCCGCCTGCCCGACGGCGACGGTCACCCGTCCGTTCGGGCGGGTATAGCGGATCGCATTGTCTATGAGGTTGACCAACATCTCGCGCAACATCGTCGCGTCGCCGTCGACAATGACCGGGCGGACGGCTTCCAGGCCGACGTCGATGTTGCGCTTGAGCGCCTCTTCAGCATGCGCTTCCAGGATCTCGCGGGCAGCCTTCGTAAGGTCGGTCGCATCGCTCCGGGGGCGCCGGCTTCCGGGCTCGGCCCGCGATAAGGTGAGGAGCTGGCTGGCAAGACGCGAAATCTGTTTCGTGCTGGTGCGAAGGGCGAAAAGCGCCTCGTCGCGGCGAGCAGCATCGGCTTCGCGGGCCGCCACGCTCGCCTGCGTCGAAATCAGCGCCAGGGGSGTTCGCAGTTGATGCGCCGCATTCGATACGAACCGTCGCTGCGCGGCCATCTGGTTCTGGACGCGCTCCATGTAGTCGTTCAGGGCGTGAACGAGCGGCTGCAGCTCGCTCTGCACCATCTCCGGCGGCAGCGGATCGAGACGGTTGCGCCCGCGCTGGCGCAGGGCGTCCCGCAGCCTCAGCGCAGGAGCCAGGCCACGCTGCAGGCCGAGGATGGTCACCAGGCTTGCGACGAAGACGAGCACGAACTGCTTCGAAAAATCTGAGAGCCACAATTGCCTTCGCATCGCATACTGGCTGTTATGCGTAACGGCGACGGTCACGGAGATCGCGCCGTCATCGGGAAGGCCGACGACAGGATGGTCGAGCATCATGACGCGAACATCGGCACCGTGGAACGTGCGATCCTCACCGGTGCGCTGGACGGCCGGCAACGGCAGGTCGGGAAAGCCGCTGACCAGACTGCCCCATGCGGTAATCACCTGATAAGATACACGGTCGCCGAAGCCCGTATCAAACATCTCCAGCGCGGAAGGCGGCACGTCCACCTGAACATTGCCGCCCTCGTCGACACGGACGGCTTCGGCAATGACGCGCGCCGACGCCAGAAGTGTTCGATCCGTCACCAGCTTTGCTGTGGCGTCAGCCGTCCAGAAGCTGTCGTAAAGATTGAAACCGATCGCGCCGAACAGGGTCAGCAGCACCCAGYAGAGCAACTGCACCCTCAGGCTCTGGCTGAGCCGCGCGATCGTCGCGCCCACCTTGGTGACGAGGCTACTGGACATGTCTGAGGAGATAGCCAAGCCCGCGCAACGTGGCAATCTGAACCGAACTGCCCTCGAGCTTCTTTCGCAGCCTGTGGACGTAGATTTCGATGGCGCTCGGATCCGCCTCGTCGTCGAAACCGAACACGCTTTCGGAAAGGGCGGCTTTCGAGACGGTGTTGCCAAGCTTCATGACGAGTTGCTCAAGCACGGCATATTCACGCGGCGTCAGTTGCAGCGGCTCGCCTGCGACGAAAAACTGCCGCGTCCCGCCGGAGAAGCGCAGGTTGCCGACGGTAATCTCGGATGATGCCCGGTCCTGGCCGCGGCGGACCACCGCACGAATCCTCGCTTCGAGCTCGGCGATTTCGAAGGGTTTGGCGAGATAGTCGTCGGCGCCGCTGTCAAGCCCTGCAACACGGCCGTCCAGGCTCGCATTCGCGGTCAAGATGATGACCGGCAGCTTGTTTCCGGACTGCCGCAATCGCTTCAACAGCGTCAATCCGTCAAGCTTGGGCAGCGCCAGGTCGAGGATCATCGCCGAATACTCCGCCACCTTGAGCATATGCTCCGCGTCCTCGCCGTCATGGGCAATGTCGATAGCGTATTGCGCCTGTCGCAGGGCTTTACCCAGCCAGGCCGCCAGATCCTTGTTGTCCTCCACCACAAGCAGTCTCATCTGACCTTCCTAGCACGTGCAAACGGTCTGACAAGCGTGACACAGTTTCCACCGCTGATACCTGGCCTCTGTTCCCGACCGAAGCAGAAGGAGATGGTATCACCTGCGATCGGTCTCCGCGTCGTCAAGACGAACGCTGACAGGAACGGAAGTTTTCAGGCGCCCATGAGCCCTCCCGGAATCGCCTTCGACCGCAACCGGGACGTCCTGGTCTCCAGCACCCGACGCCTCGATTCCCCAGATTTCGATCTGGGTCAGCGCCGGATAGGGCGAGGCGTCCTCGGCCTTGATCAGCCTGTGCAGTTCCACCCATTCGACGATGCAGGGCTCTATCAGAAAGGCTTGAGCGACGCCCGATTTCACCAACGGAAAACAGGAGGTCTTGCCGTTCGAGAAGGTGACGCTGGCCTTTTCCCACCAGGAATCATGCGGAAAGTCGGCCCGGAGATAGAAAACGATCTCGTCGATCCTGACCGGCCGGCCGAATTCCACCGTTAGCGCCGCGTGAGGATCGCGATTGATGCCCCAGCTCGTATAGGGCCAGAAGCCGTGATCATCGTTGGCCTTTTCGCCGTCGATCGCGTTACGCGCGGCAAAGACCGCTTCGCCCCGGGTTTCGACATTGGCGCGCGCATGCGGAAACAGCGTCCGATTGGCGTGATCGTCCCAGGGGTTGAGAGCGAGATTGCGCCGGTGAATGATCTCGTCCGGCCGCGTGCTTCGCGCTGATAGCCGGTGGATATCGCCCCTGAAGGCATTCGGGGAATAGGGCTTGCGTTTGTCGCCGAAGGGCACAGCGAGCGAATAGGCGCATTCCTTCATATAGACCAGGCCGGGTTGGATCGCGCCATCAAGGGAGAGGAAGACATGTCCGGGCTCGGAGACCTCCACGACCACGCGATCGCCTTCGCGATAGCTCTGGCGATAGACCAGGAACGTCTCGTCCCGGCCTGCGGAACTGGCCAGCACTGCCCCATCGGCATCCACGATCTTCAGCGTCAATTCCATGCTCGTCCTCCCCAGAGCATGATGCCGAAAAGTGTGAGCGATTTTCGGACGACATCATGCTCTAACTCTTTAATTTAGAACAGGATTCAGATTTCAGGCCGACCCGGCCTAAAATCATCCTGTTCTAGACGATCCGCAATCTCAGGAGCCTGCCGGCAAACGGCAGGCGCAGCCGATAGATTTTCTCGGGCCAGGCCGATCTCAGCCGGGCGTCGTCCACGACGATTTCATCAATTTCGATCTCGCCGGTGCCATCGACGAAAATTCTGCCGAGGTCGGCCAGATCGATCCTATCGGGGCCGACAGTCGGCACCACGCATGTCATCAGAGACAGGACCGCCGGCTTGCCCCCGTCATAGGTGTCGACGATCTCGACGTGGCGGCCGCGCAGCAGGGAAACGACGCGCCGGTAGCTGTGCAGCTGCGCCTCGGGGGAATAGGCGCCTGATATATCGAGCGATATGCGCGCGCTCCGTTCGTCAAACTCGACCTCGACATYGCGCGCGCCAAAGGCTTCGCCGGCCGACTGCATGACGCCTGCGAATGTCGGCAGGTTGTGGAAAGCCGACTGCATCGTCCATATCTCGTAGCGCCGCGCCGAAAAGGTCTTTGCGGTATAGGTCTCGACGCCGACATCGATCAGGAACGGATGTCCGTTCTTGTAAAGCGTGACACTTCCGACATCGTTATGATTGTGGCCCTCGCCATTGTTGCCGCCCTTGACGGCAAGCGAAAACTGCCGGTCGCGGGCGATGAACAGGCCGATGCCGGGATAGAAGATATCGCGCCCGGATGCAGGAGGTGGCTCGGCGGCGGCGGGGATTGCAGGGCCGACCAGCAGTTCCTGCACGCGATACCAGAGGTTCCATTCCCCGGGCAGGTGCGGATTGTCGGAAGCGGCCCTGTCGGATGCAGCGAACTCAGCCAGCATCTCAGAGCCGACCGCCTGTCCGAACAGGTATTCCCGCGCGCTGCAGGGTTCGACCACCGCGGAGGAATCCGCGAAGTTGAAATAGTAGCGGCCGGCCACATGCATATGGGCAATATATTCGGCCATGTTGCGGATCTTCGGCTGCTGCCAGACCCCGGCGAACAGGCCGGGCGCCACGGCATCCAGGATGGTCAACGCGCCATGCAGGCAGAGTGCGGCGTGGCGGTAGTAGAGCACGCCCTCCTCGCAGGCCCCGTCCTCGGCATAGTCCTTCAGGAAGGCGTCGAGGCTGCCGAGCGCCTTTCTGACGACGGCGTGACGCGTGGGCTGATCGGTTTTCAGGGAGAAGACCGTCAACAGGACGTTCTGGCTTATCCACGCCGTCCAGTTGTTCATCCGCTCCTGACCGCGGCCCATCCACCAGAAATGCCGGCCGAGATAGGGCGAAAGGATGCGGGTTTCGATCTCGCGTTCCACGCGTGCCGTAATCTCGGGGCTGATGCCGTCGAGCTCGTCGCGAAGCAATGCAACGATGGTGGCAAGCAGCGCCGCCGTTTCGGCGGCGAAGAGATCGACGACAGGCTGCGAATTGTCGGGAAGCGGCAGGCGCGCGCCGCTTCGTTCATAGGCGTTATGCGCCGGAAGCTGCCACCCGCTCTCCTCCGCAATCAGGAAGATGCCGTCGACGACCTTCGGCAGGAACCGCGCCTTGCCTTCGATGAGTTCGCCGAGCACCAGATTGTTGAGCATCCGCCGCCGCGTGAAATAAAGCTCCTCGAAGCGCGCGCGGTTGCCCGTTGCGGTGAACTCCCGGTAATCCGAAGCCGCAATCAGCGGCAAGGCGCGCGCAAGCGTCTCTTCGGCCTCGCGAATGATCAGATCCCGTACCGCTTGCGGCACAGCGCTCCATCTGGCGCGATCGGAGCAGACCGCCCCGGGCGTGAAATCGCCCAGCACATCCGGCAGCTCCCCTGAAATCTCGCTGAGCATGTCTCTCCCCGTACCGGAAAAGCATCGATGGGCGTTTGGTCTGCATGCTCACCTATCATATGTATTTTGCGCTTTCCATAAAATTCGTATGACCTATTCAGAACTTGTTTGACCAATACCGGATATGTGCTATGTCGTTGCTGGAGGAAGAGGAGGCATCGGTGTCCCTATCGAATTCGGTCATCGCGACGGATGGCGCCATGGCAACCTCCGGTCGGAAGGTCGCGGTCCTGTCCAAGCGCCAGCGCAGGATCCGCAACGCGCTCGTCGCCTATTCCTTCATCGCGCCGAACTTCATCGGCTTTGCCGTCTTCACGCTCGGCCCGATCCTGTTCGCCTTCGTGCTTGCCTTCATGCATTGGGACGGTTCGAATGCGATCACCTTCGCCGGCCTCGACAATTTCTGGCGGCTCTTCGATGACAAGGCTTTTATCGCGGCGTTCTGGAACACGGTCATCTATACGGTCGCTTCCGTGCCGGCGACGCTCATATGCGCGCTTGGCCTTGCCGTACTTCTCAACCAGAAGATCGCGGGGCGCGATTTCTTCCGCACAGCGATGTTCTTCCCCTATGTCGCCTCGCTGGTGGCCGTCGCGGTCGTCTGGAACATGATCTTCAATCCCGAGATGGGACCGGTGAACATGATCCTCTACACGCTCGGCCTCGATCCCAAGAACATGCCGGGATGGGCGGCCGATCGCCACTGGGCGATGGTGACGGTGATCCTCTTCGGCATCTGGAAGAACATGGGCTATTACATGGTCATCTATCTGGCCGGCCTGCAGGGCATCAATTCGGAGCTCTATGAGGCCGCCGATCTCGATGGCGCCAATTCCTGGCAGAAGTTCATCCATGTCACGGTGCCGCAGCTCGGGCCGACGACCTTCTTCGTCACCGTCATGCTGACGATCCAGTCCTTCAAGGTGTTCGACCAGATCTACATGATCACCCAGGGCGGACCCGGCACCTCGACGCTCGTCCTCGTCTACCACATCTATAACGAGGCCTTCATTTCCTGGGATCTCGGCTATTCCAGCATGGTTGCGCTCGTTCTGTTCTTCCTCG